>JAVEYH010000021.1:0-36100 GCA_034003585.1 Kiritimatiellia bacterium | reverse complement strand
GGTCCACGGAGACCTGGGGGCCGAAGCCTCGCCCGGCGGCTGGGTCCGGTTTTTCGGCCGGTGCCTGGACCGCGGCGGCCGGGCGCGCGCCGTGCTGACGGACGAGGCGGGCAAGCGTATCGAACTCTGCCTCGCCAAACGGGACGTGTGGTCGCTCGACGCGCCGCTGGAGGCGGACGTGAAGCCGGGACGGTATGTCGCGCATGTGCACAACGGGTGCGGCGGACGGGACGGGTGGCGCAAGGCGGGCGAGGTCACGGTGCGCCCCTACGCGGAAGTCTGGAAGGACAAGCGGTTTGACGTGACGGCTTTCGGTGCCGTGGCCAATGACGGGCTGGATGACACGCTCGCGCTGCAGGCGGCTTTGACCATGGCGGCTACCAACGGGGGCGGCACGGTGTATTTGCCCCGGGGGCGCTTCCAATGCCAGACCACGCTGCAGATTCCGCCGCAGACCCTGCTGCGCGGCGAGTCGCGTGAGACCACCCAACTCTACTGGCCGGACTGCGAGGAGCCGCCGGAGGCGCTGATCGAAGGCAGCCACGCGTTCGGGATCCAAGACCTCTTCATCCACTCCGGCAAATACCGCTCCGGCATCGTCTGCAAGAACGATCTGGCCGGGCGGCACGCGCTGGCCTCCTCCAGCGAAACGCTGTCGCGCGACATCACGATCCGCCGGGTGACGTTCAAGCTCATCATCGACCAGTACCTCCTCAAGAATACGGCCGAATACGAGAAACGCGCCTATCTGCGCGGCAACGGGATCGTGATCCGCAACGCCCGTTTCGTGCGGATCGAGGATTGCGACATCTACTGTTCGAAGGAGGGTTCGAGCACGCTCTTTTTTGTGGTTTCCGGCGAGTATGTCCGGATGGCCAACTGCCGCATCAACGGTTCCGGCTGGGCCGTGGTGGGCGGCGACAAGGTCATTTTCGAAAAGAATGACGCGTACAACTGCACCTACAGCATCTCTTCCGTCTCGCGGAATCTTTATTGGGGCGAAAACCGGCAGCATGACCTCTTCACCAACAACCGCGAGGCCATCACGCATGACGGCGCGCGCGTCGCTTTCCGCGGAACGGTCGGCGCGGCCTGCGAGGGCACGCGCATGCGGCTGGATTTCGGCGACGGGAAGCCCGCGTTCAGCGGCGGCCCCGCGTTCTGGGTCGGCCATGATGTACAGATCATCGGGGGCCGCGGCGCGGGGCAGACCCGGACCGTGACCTCGATCACGAACGGGGTCGAGGTGACGATCGACCGCCCGTGGACGATCCGGCCCGACGCGACGTCGCGGTTTGTGGTGGCGGCCGAACGCCGCCGGCTGCTTTACGTGGACAACGACACCGAGGATTCCTCCATCGCGATCCAGCTCTACGGCGGACTGACCGAAGGCGTGCTCGCCCGCAACCGCAGCGCACGTTCCGGCGGATTCCGCGGGTTCGGCATGGTGTATCACTCCATCATTCCGCTCTGGTTTGTCCAGTACTTCGAGAACGAGGTGACGGAAGGCAACAGTTACCGCGGCCCGGCCAATCAGGTGCCGCCGATGGATTCGGGGATCGATATCGCGGATCACGGGAACAACCTGACGCTCACCCGCTCGTGCGTGATCCGGCGCTGCTCGGTTCACAACAACGGGTGGATCGGCATGGCCAGCGACAACGGGGTGGTGGAGAACTGCACGGTGCGGCATTCGGACACCGGGGTCCGGGCGGCGGGAAAACACGCCGGCACGCTGGTGCTCGCCAACAACCGCTTTGAGCAGGTGGTCGAGCCGCTGGACGCGCCGGTGCGGGACCGGGCGCGGATGCATCCGGCGGAGCGGTTGCTGGCACTGCTGGGCGGCGCGGAGACGGCGGCCGGTACCGGCGCGCCACAGGCCTGGGCGCCGATCCGGAGGCGGCTGGACGCCTGCGCCGCCGCGATGCGGGCGGACGATGCGGAGACGGACGCGTTGGTTCGGGACGCGTGGCTGGAGGCGCTGCGCGCCCTGGGCCCGACCGCGCCCGGCGGTCGTCCGTGGGATGCGGCGGTGGTGCGTTCTTTGCTGGGCGCGTCGGTGGGCGTGCGGCCGTGGGATGCCGAAGTGACGCAGGCTGTCGCGGACAGCCGGTCCCGCTCGTTCACCCTGCCGGTGGTGGTCAGCACGGCGCCCGCGGCGCCGAAGATGACCTGCCGGATCGAGCCGCTCGCCCTTTCCGGCTGGACCCTCGGGGAGGGCGGGGAGAGGCCGTTTGACGCCGCGGGCCGGACTGTCTGCGCGCTGCCGGCGACATCCCCCGAAGGCTTCAAAGGCATGGGTGCGCTGCCGCTCACCTGCGAGTGGCGGGGGGAGGGGTGGCGTGTGCGGAGCCGACACCCGGCCGCTCTGCTGGCGGAGAACCGCCTGACGCAGTGGATCATGGCGGCGCCGTTCCAGGGCGGGGTGTCGAATCTCAACGCGGCCGCGTCGTGGCGGGTCATGACGGAGGCGAATGTCCACGGGCAGATGAATCTAGGGGCGGTGACCGGCGCGGTGGCCTGCGCGGCCCTACGCGTGACCCGCCCGACCGCGGTGACGTTCCATTTTTCCGGGCCGATCCGTCTGTTTGTCGGCACGGTGCGGGTGGGGACCGATCTGTCGCGGGGCACCTGGGGCAGCGTTGTGCTCCAGGCGGGCGATCACCCGGTTGTGGCGTTGCCGAATCCGGACAAGAAGGGCGGCGGCGCCTTCAAGGTTTCCTGCCGGGTTGCGGAGAACTGTCTGCCCGGGGAGGTCCAGGTGCTGCCCGCGGCAGAGGTGCTGCGGTTGAGGGAAACGCTGTTCGCGCGGTGAGCCGGAGCCGCGCGGGCGGCGATTCAGTAACGTGACAGCAGGTCGAGCATTTTCCGGTCGAGGAGGTGGCCGCGGAACGGCTCGTACGCCACATCCGCGCGACCGCTGTCCAGAATGCCGAACGAGCCGCGGAAATTCCAGAGCGCCCACCCCAATCCGCGCTCGCGCCACCACGTGAGGTTGTCCTCCATCCAGGCCAGCACCAACGGGTGCGGCGTGCGGTTGTAGGCGCCGAATTCGCCCACCATGACGAACACGCCCGCATCGAAAGCGGGTTGCCAGGGGGCGGCCGCGGTCTGCCGGAGATACGCGGGGCCGTCCTGCGGGCCGGACTCCGAATGAAAGGCGGGCCGCGCGCCGAATCCCGCGAAACGGAAGACGGAATTGGTTTTGCCCCAGGTCTGCTCAAACGCCATGGTGGCGGTCTGGCCCGCCTTGCCGGTCAGGGTGAGACGGGAGATTTGTGCCCAATCGCCCTCGGTGAGCGTGACGCGGAGCTGGCGCGCCCCCCGCGGCAGGTCCGCGCACCATTCGGAAAGGCAGCGCCCCTGCGAGATCTTCCACGCGCGCTGGTACACCACGTTCGTCCAGCCTGCGGCGTCCGGTTTCGGGTCCAGGTCGCACTCCAGCGCCACCGCGTCATCCGCGGTCACGCGCAGGCGGACCCGCCCCGACACCATTCCGGGCCGCAGGGTGAGCGTGCCCGCGGGCACGCGTTCGATCACCAGCGGCGCGTTCAGCGGCGCTTTGATCGGTCCGTAAAGCGGGCTGACGGCCTGCGGCGGCGGCCACACCGGCTCCTCGGACGGCGTGCCGACCCAGCTCGCCAGATAGTGCGAAACCGACATGGGCGTATACCCGCGCGTGGCCTGGCCGATCCCGAGCCGGAAAAGAGACCGCGCGGGCCGTGTGCCCCAGGCGAGGCCGTCCGCCACGATGAGGCGGTCCGGGTCCTCTTGCCGGATGACCGCGACCAGGGCCTCCGCCACCTTCGCGTAGGCCTCTTCGCCCACGTCCCCCGGCTCGTTGAACAGGTTGAAGCTCAGCTCGCGCGCGGACACCTCGTTGTAGCGCCGCGCGAACCGGCTCCAGTGAAGGCAGCAGACGCGCAGCGCTTCCGCGTCGGTGAAGAGGTCGCGCGGTTCTGGGGGCTTGGCCACGGTGTAGCCTGGCGCGCGGTGGAAGCAGAGCTGCACATGGAGCCCGTATTGTTTGCCCCAAACGACTGCCTGATCGACGGGCGCGAGTTTGGACTCGTCGAACGCCTCCCAGTTGCCGTCGCGGATCCAGAAACGGTAATCCATGGGCAGGCGGACGAAATTGAACCCCAGCTCGCGGATCAGCCGGAAGTCCTGCTCCCGGAACGCGGCGGGCTGCCCCCGGTACGAGAACAGTTCGAGGAGGTTGAAACCGCGCCAGCGGGTTTCCGGACGCCGGGCCGGTTCCGCGCGCAGCGTTGCGGCGGCGAGCAGCAGCAGTCCGATCGCGGACGTGCGGTGCGATCTGCGGGACATCGAGGCTCCTTACGGTTTCGGGGCGTCGGAGAGCAGGGCCAGGCGCCCGGTGTGGGCGTGGTCGATGGCCTCGGCGAGCAGGCGGGCGGTCTCGTGCGGCGCGTGGAAGCCCATTGAGTTTTCAGCCGCCACGAAATCCAGCCGCCACTGGGCCTGACGGTGCGCCGCGCGCGCGCGGCCGATCCGCGCCGCCTCCGCGCCGCGCGCGGCTGCCTGTTCAAGTTCGCGGATGAGTGCGACGACCGCATCCTCGGCGCGGCTCATCATGCCGGCGGTGCGGTTCTGGATCTCCTCCACCCGGTCGGTCAGCTCGCGTTCGGTCTGCGTGTGGCAGGTCTGGCAGGCGCGCGCCGCGTTCAGCAGGGGGCTGCGCACGTGATGGCTGCTGACTTTGACCGCGCCTTCGCGCACATAGGGCATGTGGCAGTCGGCGCACGACACGCCGCTGCGGGCGTGAATGCCCTGGCTCCAGGTCTCGAACTCCGGATGCTGGGCTTTCAGAACCGCGGCGCCGCTCGCGGCGTGATTCCAGTCGGTGTGCGCGACCTGATCATAATAAGCTTCGATCTGCTCCGCCCGGAGCCCGTTTTGCCACGGATAGGTGAGGCGGCTGTCCGGCTTTTTGAAATAATATTCGACATGGCATTGGGCGCAGACCAGGCTGCGCAGCTCCTGGCGCGAGGCGTCCTGATTCACGTCATAGGGGCGCGCGCGTTTGCCGCCGCGCCAGCGCGTGATGCTGGGGAGGTGCGGCAGCGGGTCCGGGGAGGCGGCCAGCGTCTGCAGCCCGTTCAGCAGGCCCGGCCGCGTCACGCGCAGGCGCATGGAGGCGGGGTCGTGGCAGTCGAGGCAACTGACCGGGTGCCGGACCAGGGGTTGGCCGCCGGCATCGCGGAAATGCCGGGCCTCGGCGTAGGGCATGGCGCACATCCGCTCGAACCCCCGCATGATCTGTCCCTGCGGGTCGCTGTCGCTGACCCCGGCGAGGCGTCCGGCCTCCCGGTAGGCGGGCAGCACGGAGGCGTGGCAGTGCAGGCAGGCGCCGGGCTGGCTGAACCGGGTGACGCGCAACGTTTCCTCCTGATCCGTGAGCATATAGGCGTGGCCGCGCTCTTCGCGGTAATCCACCGCGAATGCATAGCCCTGGAACAGCACGCGCCAGCGCGGGTCCTGATCCAGTTTCTGAAACGCCTCGCTGCCGCCGTGACGGGTCCGCTCGGTGTCCACGGTCCGGCGGTAACTGTCATACTGCCGGGGGTAGTTCTTGCCCCATTCGGCCGGGTCATCGGTCCGCTCGTCCAGCGCTGCGATTTCAAACCGGTACTGGCGGGCTTCGGCTTTCCGCTCCATGATGTTGCGCCAGAGCGCCAGGACGCCGACGGTCGCGGCGGCGGCGGTGATTGCGGCCAGCAGACAGGTGACCGTGCGGAAGGCCGGTCGCGGGGTGGGGGGCGGATTGGACATGCGGAGTCTCCCGGGGGTTAGCGTGTGGGCCCGTGGCCCACGCCGCTGTGACAGCGCGCGCAGGCGAACGGGGTTCCGGCGTCGTAGGCGCGCGTGAGCATGGCTTCAACGAGTTCGCCGTGACAGCGCACACAGTTGGCCTGCACGACCCGCGCGCTGGCCGCCTGGATGCGGATCGGTTCGTGAAAATTCTGGAGGGTGAAGGCTTTGGAGTGATGGAAGCCGTTCATGGCTTTCACCCAATATTTCGGCAGCACGGATTGCGGTACGTGGCAGCCGTTGCAGGTGGCCCAGGCGTGGTGGCTGCTCTTCTGCCAGCCGTCAAAGTGCTCGCGCATGATATGGCAGTTCGCGCAGGTCGCGGACTCGTCGCCCAGATAGGAGAGGCCCTCGCCCTCGCGGAAGGTGAACCCCCCTGCCCCGAGCAGCACGCCGACCAGGCAACACAGCAAAAAGACCGGCAACGCGGAGGCGGCACAGGCCGCCGGATTGTCCTGACGTTTTTTCACACACTCCCGTTCAGCGGGTTCTGCCGCCGGGCTCGCGCCCGCCGCACTGTTACGATGGGTGTCAGTATACCGGTGTTGCCCGGGATTGTACAGGGGGGCGGAATGGGTTGGCGGCATTTCTCATTCTGGTACTTTTCCCCGAAATCGCTGAAATGCGCCGGGATTCGATCGCGATCCCGATTCCGATTGCAGAATTGTAATGTTCCGGCAAGCGTTTGGCAATGCGGAGGGACTACACTGTGCGGCATGCATACGGGAAAAAGGACTTTTCGGCATCGGGTCGCGGGTGCAATGCTGACGGCTTTCGCCTGGGGTTGGACGGGGACGGACGCCCGGGCGAACGAACTCAAACTCACGGTCAATCCCTATGCGGGGGTGGATTGGGAGCGGATGACGCAGCATAAGGCGAATCTGCATACGCACACTTTTGCCAGCGGGGGCCGGATATTCGGCCGGCAGGTTTTCGAGGAGTACGCCAAGCGCGGGTATACGATCTTATCGGTGACCGAGCATGACATCCCCACGTGCTGGCGGGATGCGGCGTGGGATCCGTTGCGGAGCTGCGGTGTCCTTGCGATTGACGGGCAGGAGTATTCCAAAGGGCGTCACGTCAACGGGTTCTTCTTGGAGTACACGACAGAGGAGCACGATACGGAGCGGCTGGCCCGCGCGATCTCCGGACAGGGCGGGGTGTCGGTGCTCAACCACCCCGGGAGGTACTGGAAACGCGAAGAGGATGGCAGGTTTGGGAGCGATACGCTGGATGAGGTCAGGCGGGTGTTCGAGGCCTCGCCCTCGGTTCTGGGCATGGAGGTCTTCAACCGGAATGAACGGCGGCTGGAGGACGCGCCGCTTTGGGATGCCTTGCTGGCCGAATCGATGCCGCAGCGCCCGATCTGGGGGTTCGCCAATGATGATACGCATGAGTTGAAACAGGTGGGCCACAACTGGGAGGTCTTTCTGCTGAATACGCTGGACCGGGCGTCAGTCCGCGAAGCCATGCGGACAGGGAGCTTCTATTTCTGCGCGCGCAAGGGGGGGCGCGCGAATGCCGGCACGGAACCGCCCGTGATCTGCTCGATTCGGCATGACCCCGTCACCGCCCGGATCACGGTGTCCGCCGCCGCGGACGGCGCGATGCTGGACGGCGGCGGCTACCGCTGGGTCGCGGAGGGGCAAACCGTCTGCACCGGGCCGGTCCTGCCGTACCGTCGGGTCAGCGGGATCCGCCATTACGTCCGGGCGGAACTGACGGGAAGGGGCGGGGTCACGTACACGAATCCGTTCGGGTTCGGCCCGCTGTCCGGGGAGCGGGAATAAACGAGCGGGAAACGGGCCTGGCTTTTCCCCGCGAATCCCAGCGGGTTTGCGGCCGGATTGGTTTGACGGGCAGGTTTTTTTGTGTGATCGTTCCGTCATGTCGCAAACGAAATCCATTCGGCGGCTCGGTTTTTTGACGGTGGGCGTCAACATCAGCCTGATGCTGGTCAAGGTGACGGTGGGGCTGATGGGGAATTGCTATGCGCTGATCGCCGACGGGGTCGAGTCCCTGGGGGACATCATCACGTCGGCCGTCACATGGCTCGGTTTTCATTTTTCCCTCCGGCCGGCCGATGCGCGCCATCCGTACGGACACGGGAAAATCGAGTCCCTGGCCGGCGCGTTCAGCGGTTTTTCGCTGCTGGCGGCGTCCCTGCTGATCGCCTTTCAGGCGGTGCGCGAACTGCTGACGCCGCACGCCTCGCCCGCGTGGTACACGCTGCCGGTGCTGCTGCTGGTCGTACTGGTCAAAGAAGCCGTCTCGCGGGTCGTGCTGCGGGCGGGCCGTGCGGCGGACAGTCTCGCCTTGCGGGGCGACGCCTGGCATCACCGCTCGGACGCGCTGACCTCGGCGGCGGCGGCGATGGGGATCAGCCTCGCGCTGCTGGGCGGCCCCCGGTTCGCGCAGGCGGACGATTGGGCCGCGCTGCTGGCGTGCGGGATCATCGTGTTCAACGCCGCGCGCATTTTGCGGGAGGCGTTCCATGAGATGCTCGACGGGGATGTCGGCGACGCGGTGCGCGTCCCGGTGCTGGGGGAGGCCGGCGGCGTGTCCCAGGTGATGTCGGTGGGCGCGTGCCGGATCCGCAAGAGCGGGATCGATTATTTCGTGGAGCTGCACATCCGGGTCCCCGGCGACATGTCGGTGCGTGAAGGCCATGCGGTCGGTCACCGGGTGCGGGACGCGATCATGGAGGCCCGGCCTGCGGTGCGGGATGTTGTGGTGCATGTCGAGCCCGCTGAAGAGGAGGGGGAATCGTCGGGCAGTTCATTCGTGCATTAGTTCGCGCTCAATGGCGGGGGACCGTGGCCTCGATGCGTTGCGCGAGGCGCGCGGCGAACGCTTCCGGCTTGTCGCGCGTCCAGGTGGTGATGACGGCCTGGCGTGTTTCCAGCCACAGCCGTTTGTCGCGGGCCTCGCCCTCCTCACAGGTCCACAACACGGGTTTGCCGAGTCCGCCGGCAAACCCCGCTGCGAAATAGGTCATGGGGGCCTGTCCGGTCAGATCCGCGATCACGAACGCGGCGCGGCGCAATGACACGATCAGCTCGTCATTGATTTTGTTGAGCTGCTCGCGGTTCTCCGCCCGTTCCGCCACGTAGCCGGCGGTCTGCGCCGCGGCGGCGAAGCCTTGCGTCCAAAGGGACTCGGTCTCGCGTTCCAGCGTGACCGACACCACGGCGCGCGGTTGGACCGGAGCGGCCGGAGCGGCCAGCGCCGCCCATCCGGCGGGCGTCAGGCGAAACGTGATCGCGCCGCCGGGAGCCCCCTTGCGGTTGGCGGCCGGATCTTCCTCCACCCATCCGCGGTCCGCCAGATAGCGTAGGCAGAAGAGCAGTTCATTTTTCGTGGAGCAAAACCCGCACGCCAGCTCATGGGGCGTGAACGGGATCCCGTCCGCCAGCGTTTTCGAGCGGCGGCGCAGGTGCTTCAGCAGGTATTCCCCTTTGGTGACCACATCGGTGTCGCGCGGCACAGGCAGTTTGGCGACCCGTTCCAGGTCGGCCCAGGACTTGAACAAATCCACCGTGACCAGCACCTTCTCCCCCAGATGGTCCCAGGTGTTGCGGCACAGTCCGGAGAGCAGGTGGGCCGGGGGGAAAGCGGGCGGACTGTTGTGGAGCTGGGTTTCGGCGAGCGCCTGGATCTGATAGCGGCCGCAGCGCGGGCAGTGGATTTCGCTGGTGTTGGCGCCGGCCCCGGCATGCGAAACGTTCGGGGTGTGGCAGATCGGGCAGGGAGTCCGGTTATCCATGGCGGTTCGCTCCTCGGCAAAGGGTTCAAGCGGTTTTCACACGTTGCAGGATACCACAGGATCCGTTCCGGGAAAAGGTGGTTTTTTTCAGGAAGAGGCGTTATACTGTAGGCTCTTTCACAGTTCAAAAGCGGAGTCATCATGAGCGACGGGATTCAGCCGGACGGGCAGGCCGACCAGGGATTGCACAATATCAATATCGAAGACGAGATGAGTTCCTCGTATATCGATTATTCCATGAGCGTGATCATCGGGCGCGCGCTGCCGGATGCGCGCGATGGGCTGAAGCCGGTGCACCGCCGCGTGCTGTACGCGATGAGCGAACTGGGAAACACCTCGAACAAGCCGTACAAGAAATCCGCTCGCGTGGTGGGCGATGTCATCGGCAAATACCATCCCCACGGCGATCAGGCGGTGTATGACACGATCGTGCGCATGGCGCAGGAGTTCTCGATGCGCTACCCGCTGGTGGACGGGCAGGGGAATTTCGGCTCCATCGACGGGGATCCGCCCGCCGCCATGCGGTATACGGAGGTGCGCATGGACCGTCTGGCGGAGGAGATGCTGGACGATCTGGAAAAAGACACCGTCGATTTCAAGCCGAATTACAACGAGGAGTTCCAGGAGCCGACCGTCCTGCCCGCCCGGCTGCCCAACCTGCTGCTGAACGGGTCCACGGGCATCGCGGTGGGCATGGCCACCAACATCCCGCCGCACAACCTCGGCGAGCTGGTGGACGGGATCACCCACTACATCGAGAATCCGGAGTGCTCGATTGACGACCTGATGCGGTTCGTCAAGGGCCCGGATTTTCCCACCGGCGCCACGCTGTGCGGCACACGCGGCATCGAGGCCATGTACAAGCTCGGGCGGGGGTCGCTGACCATCCGCGGCAAAGCGGAGATCGTGGAGTACAAGAACAAAGAGGCGATCCTCATCACCGAGATCCCGTACACGGTGAACAAGGCCAGCATGATCGAGAAGATGGCCGATCTCGTGAACGACAAAGTGCTGGAGGGCGTCTCCGATATCCGCGACGAGAGTTCCAGCGACGGCATCCGTGTGGTGGTGGAGCTCAAGCGCGGCGCGATGGCGCAGGTGGTGCTGAACAACCTGTACAAGCACACGCAGCTGCAAACCACCTTCGGCGCCAACATGCTGGCGATCGATCAGGGGCGGCCCAAGGTGATGACGCTCAAGGATCTGTTCCGGAGTTATACGGACCACCGGTTCGAGGTCATCACGCGCCGCACGCGGTTCGACCTGGCGAAAGCCGAGGCGCGTAAGCATATCTTGGATGGTCTGCTGATCGCGCTGGACCATCTGGATGAGGTGGTCGCCCTGATTCGCGGGTCGCCCAACCGCGAGGCGGCGAAAGTCCGGCTGGTGGCGCGCTTCGCCTTTTCAGAGCGTCAGGTGGATGCGATTTTGGAGATGCGCCTGTACCAGTTGACCGGTCTGGAGCGCGAGAAGGTCGAGGCCGAGTCCCGGGAGTTGTGCGACCGGATCGCGTACCTGCAGGATCTGTTGCGGGACCCCACCAAGATTTACGGGCTGATCAAACAGGATCTGGAGGAACTCAAGACGCAGTATGTGCTCCACGTCCGGCGGAACGACAAACGGCGCACGGAGATCGTGCCCCTGGAGGGCGAGGTCAACATCAAGGATCTCATCGCGGACGAGCCGTGCGTCATCACGCTGAGCCAGCGCGGCTATGTCAAACGCGTCCCGCTCACCACGTACCGCGAGCAACGCCGCGGCGGCAAGGGCATCACGGGCGCGGCGATCAAAGAGGAAGATTTCATCACCACCGTTTTCGTGGCCGACACGCATGACACGCTGCTGCTCTTTACCAGCCAGGGCCGCGTCTTCAAAAAGGACGCCTATGAGATTCCCGAGGCGCCCCGCACCTCGTTCGGCAAGCCCATCGTCAACCTGCTCGAGCTGCGCGAGGGAGAGTCTGTCGTGGCCCTGTTGCCGATCCGCTCCTTCGAGACCGGCGAGGATGTTTTCTTCGCCACCGAAAACGGTATCATCAAGCGCACCGCCCTCGCCGAATTCCGAAACGTCAACCGCAAGGGTATCATCGCCATCAAGTTCAAGGACTTCCCGGGGGACGCCGACGATGAGGCGGCCGAAGGCGAGGCGGACGACGACGCGCAGGGCGAGCCGGACGAGCAGACCGCCAATGACCGCCTGATCCAGGTGCGCCTGGTCAAGGAAAGCGACCACATCCTGCTGGTCACGGCCAACGGCAAGGCCATCCGCTTCCCGGTCTCGTTCAAGCGCACTGACGCGGACGGCAAGGAGCGCGAGACCAGCGTGCGCTGCATGGGCCGTGCCTCGGCAGGCGTGCGCGGCATCCGGCTGGCTCCGGACGACGCCGTGCGCAGCTTCGACATCGTGACCGACCAGGAGACGTTGCTGATCGCCACCGAGAACGGCTACGGCAAGCGCACGGAGTTCAGTGACTTCACGATGCACCATCGCGGCGGTGGCGGCATGATCGCGATCAAGGACGACGACGGACGTAACGGCAAGGTCGTGGCCGCGCATGCCGTACGCGAAGACCAGTCCTTCATCGCCATCGCCTCCAACGGTATGATGGTGCGCTCGCCCGTCGATCAGATCCGCGTCATCGGCCGTTCCGCCAAGGGCGTCCGTCTCGTGAACCTCAACGAAGGCGCGACCCTGGTGTCGGTCAGCGTCGCCGATGCGGAGGAGGACGAGGGGGAGGAGCCTTCGGACGGAAGCGGTGGCGGCACGGCAGAGCTATGAAGAATTGGAAAGTGTTGTTTGTCAAGCCGCGGGCGGAGAAGAAGGTCACGGAGTACTGCCGGCTGTACGGGATCCCGTTTTACCTGCCGTTGCGCGAGCGCCAGCGGATTGTCCAGCGTCGGAAGATCCGGGTCCGGGTGCCGATTTTCCCCGGGTATGTGTTCGCCTGTTTCCCGGACGCCCAGCGCATGCCGCTGCTGCAGACCAACCTGCTGGTCCGGATTTTGGTGCCCGTGAACGCGCGGCGTCTGCTGCGCGAGCTGATCATGGTGCGGCGGGCGCTGCGGGCCAACCCCGCGCTCAAGGCCGGCCCGCCGCTGGTGGAGGGCCGCATGGTGCGGATCCTCAGCGGCCCGTTCATGGGGGTCGAGGGCCGCGTGAAGCGTCTGGCCGGAACCGTGAAGGTCGTGCTCAACATCGATCTGATCGGCCAGGCGGTGACCGTCACGACCGAACGCGAACAGATTGAGCCGCTCTGACGTTGCAGTCCGAACGGTTTTCGCTATACTGCACCCTCACGAAAGGCGAGTACCATGGACGCATTGCTTGAACTGCTGAAAAAAAACGCGCGCGAATCGGACACGACGCTGGCCAAGGAGCTCGCGCTGACCGAAGCGGAGGTGCGCGAGCGGATCGCCGCGTACGAGCGCGACGGGGTGATCCGGGGGTACCAGGCCTTGCTGAACCAGGACCGCATCGACCAGACGGATGTGCGGGCGGTCATCGAGTTGCGCATCCGCCCGGAACGCGAGGGCGGGTTTGACCGGCTCGCCAACCGGATCGGCGGGTTTCCGCAGGTGGAGTCCATGTATCTGATGTCGGGCGCCTACGATTTGCTGCTGTTCGTCAAGGGGCAGAGCCTGCAGCAGGTTGCCCAGTTCGTCAGCGCGCAGCTCGCCTCGCTCGACGGCGTGCTCTCGACCGCCACACACTTCATGTTGAAAACGTACAAGGACCAGGGTGTCCTGATGGAAGGCGTTAGCCATGACGACCGTCTCCAAGTCTGCCCGTGATTTCGTCTCTCCGCTGGTGCGTGATTTGCCGAAGTCCGGGATCCGCGACTTTTTCGATATCGTGGCGGGCCGCAAGGATGTGATTTCGCTCGGGATCGGCGAACCGGATTTCCAGACGCCCTGGCATATCCGCGAAAAGGCGATCGCCTCGATCGAGCGGGGGATGACCCGGTACACCTCGAACCTCGGCATGCCCGAGTTGCGCCAGGCGCTGGCCGGATACATGCGCGAAGCCTTCCGGGCCGAGTATGACTGGCGGTCGGAGATTCTGGTCACCGTCGGGGTCAGCGAGGCGTTCGACATCGCGATGCGCGCCGTGCTGTCGCCCGGCGACGAGGTGCTGTACCACGAGCCCTGTTTTGTGGCCTACGCGCCCCTGATCCGCATGGCGCAGGGCGTGCCGGTCGCGGTCGAAACGTTCCGGGAGGACGAGTTCCGGCTCACGGTGGCGGAACTGGAGAAGAAGGTGACGCCCCGCACGCGGGTCCTGCTGATCAATTTCCCCAACAACCCGACCGGCGCCACGCTGCGCCGCGAGGATACCGAGGCCCTGGCGGATTTCGTCATCCGCCACGACCTGCTGCTGGTTTCGGACGAGGTCTATTCGGAACTCACGTACGAGGGCGGGCGCCATTCCCTGGCGGCCATCCCGCGGTTGCGCGACCGGCTGATTTTCCTCAACGGGTTTTCCAAGGCCTGGTCGATGACGGGGTTCCGCCTGGGGTATGTCTGCGCGCCGGCACCGCTGACGGACGCGATGATGAAGATCCATCAGTACTGCATGATGTGCGCCTCGTCCACGGCCCAGATGGCGGGCATCGAGGCGCTCCGGAACGGCGCGGCGGATGTGGCCGCGATGCGCGAGTCGTATCACCTGCGCCGGAATTACATCGTCGCCTCGCTCAATGAGATGGGGCTCGACTGCTTCATGCCGCGCGGCGCGTTTTACGTCTTTCCCTCCATCCGGTCGACCGGGCTGGATTCGACCGCCTTCGCGCTCCGCCTGCTGAACGAGTGCAGTGTGGCCTGCGTGCCGGGCACGGCGTTCGGCGCCTGCGGCGCGGGTTTCCTGCGGTGCGCCTACGCGACCGGCATGGAACAGCTCAAAGAGGCCATGGCCCGCATGGCGGAGTTCGTCCGGCGGCTCAACGGAGCCTCACAAAGGTAGGCAACACGTTCCTGCGGGGTGCGCGTTTCCCTGACGATTTCGCCGTTTTGACGCCGTCTTCCGTCGGCTTCGCGTCGGGCGCGGCCAGCAGGCGCTTGAGCTCGCGCAGGTCATCGCGCAGCAGGGCCGCGCGCTCGAATTCCAGCGCCTCGGCCGCGGCGATCATCTCCGCCTCCGTGTCGGCGATCGCCCGGCACAGGTCGTAGGCTTCGGACGACTCCGCGGCGCTCATCCGCTCCTCGATGTGCTGGGCCTGCGCGTAGAGATCCAACGATTCGTTGATCGCCCGCCGGACGCTTTGCGGGGTGACGCCGTGCGCCGCATTGAAGTCCTCCTGCCGCTGACGCCGCGTGCGGGTGATTTCGATCATCCGGCGGATCGCCTCGGTCTCGTGGTCCGCATAGAGGATCACGCGGCCGTTCACGTGCCGCGCCGTGCGGCCCGCGGTCTGGATCAGCGAGGTGGCGGAACGCAGGAAGCCCTCCTTGTCGGCGTCCAGCACCGCCACCAGCGCGACTTCCGGCAGATCAAGCCCTTCGCGCAGAAGATTGATGCCGATGAGGCAGTCGAACGCGCCGGTGCGCAGCCGGCCGAGAACGGCGACGCGTTCGATCGCGCCGATATCGCTGTGCAGATATTCCACGCGGATACCGATCTCCGTGAGGTATGCGGTGAGATCTTCGGCGGAACGCTTGGTCAGCGTGGTCACCAGCGCGCGGTCGCCCTGTTCCGCGGCGCACCGGATCTCTTCAATCAGATCGTCGATCTGATTGCCGAGCGGTCGGATTTCCACCGGCGGGTCAAGCAGCCCCGTGGGGCGGATCACCTGCTCGACCGTGACCTCGCTGACCTGGCGCTCGTACGGTCCGGGCGTGGCGGAGGCGAATACGACCGGTCCGACCTTGTCCAGAAACTCCTCAAAGCGCAGCGGCCGGTTGTCTTTGGCGGAAGGCAGGCGGAACCCGTGTTCGACCAGCGTCTGCTTCCGCGCCTGGTCGCCGTTGTACATGGCGCGCAATTGGGGCAGCGTGACATGCGATTCGTCGAGGATGGTGAGGAACTCCCCCTCGAAATAGTCCAGCAGGCACGCGGGCGGCTCGCCCGCGGCGCGCCCGGCCAGATGCCGGGAGTAATTCTCGATTCCGTTGCAGTATCCCAATTCGCGCAGCATCTCCACGTCGAAGTCCGTGCGCTGCCGCAGCCGCTGGGCTTCGAGCAGCTTCCCCTGCCGCTCCAGCTCGGCCAGCCGCGCCGCCAGTTCGCTCTCGATCCGGCCGATCGCGGCGTCGATTTTCGCCCGCGGCATGACGAAGTGTTTGGCGGGGGAGATCACCGCGCGCGAAAGCGGGCCCCGGGTCCGGCCGGTCACCGGGTCCAGCGTGTGCAGCGCCTCCACCTCGTCGCCGAAAAACGTGACGCGCACCCCGTCGTTCTCATAGGAGGGGAAGATGTCGACGCTGTCTCCGCGGACCCGGAAGGTTCCGGGTTTCGGCTCGTAGTCGTTGCGGACGTACTGGATGCCGACCAGTTGCGCCAGCATGGCGTCGCGCGCCGCGGAAAGGCCGGGCGCGAGATCCACCAGCATTTCGCGGTAATCCTCCGGCGAACCCAGCCCGTAGATGCAGGAGACCGAGGCCACGATCACGACATCGCGCCGCCCGAGCAGCGCGTTGGTCGCGCCCAGCCGGTAGCGCTCGATCTCCTCGTTGATCGAGGCGTCTTTTTCGATATAGGTGTCGGTCTGCGGGATGTAGGCTTCGGGCTGGTAATAGTCGTAATAACTGACGAAATACTCGACGGCGTGATCCGGAAAGAATCCCTTGAGTTCGGCGAAAAGTTGGGCGGCCAGGGTTTTGTTGTGCGAGAGGATCAGCGTCGGCCGGCCCCACTCGCGGATGAGGTTCGCCATCGTGAAGGTCTTGCCGGATCCGGTCACGCCCTCCAGCGTCAGACGGCGCGCGCCCGCGCGCAGCCCCCGCGAAAGGGCGGCGATCGCCTCCGGCTGATCGCCCGCAGGCGGATACGTCGAGACGAGGTTGAACCGGGTGATGCCGTTTTCCGCAGTCATGGCGCGCTTTCCAATGGCCTCTGTGTTCTTCGCGGGTATAGTAATAGCGAAGTTTTATGTCCTCCTACAACTCAATTTGACCCGGGAGCATCAGGCTTGCGCGTTTCTGCGGCTTGGGGTACCGTAGTACAGTAAGTGATGGTTACGGGGTAAAAACAGGGAGGCGAGGGATGAGGATCGTTCGGATCGCGTGTCTGATTGCGGCGGGGGTCTGCGGGGCGGCGGGTGCGGAGACGATTCCCGCGCCGCCGAAGGGGGATGCCGTGTTTCCCGCTTGGCGGGCGGTGCGCGACACGGCGGCGCTGCGCGCGCTGTGCGTGCCCATGGGCGGGACGCCGCAGGCCGAATGGGAGGGGGCGGGGTTCGCGAGGCTGCCCGTGCGCTTCGCCGACACCCGCGCCGAGCGCGCGAGCTGGGATGTGTCGTGCCGCGCCGATCTGCGCCTGAGCCGCGGCGTGCAGTTCGATTTCTTCTGCCGTGATCTCGCCCCTTTCACGTCGTTCAGCCTCTATTTCCGCAGCAAGGGGGCTTGGTATCACGGAACGTTCCATCCGGAGCGGGCCGGGGTCTGGCAGCGGATCGTGGTGGAAAAGAAAGAGGCGCGCGCCGAAGGTGCGGGGGTTGAGGATTGGAGCGAGGTGGAGGTGCTGCGGCTTTCCGGATGGCGCGGCACGGATGCGGACACGGAGTGCGCCATCGCGAATCTGGGGCCGTACGGGGGCGATCCGCAGGTACTGGTGGTGCGCGCCGAATCCCTGATCGCGGAGCGCTCGAGTGAGTCCTCCTCCTTCCGGCGTTTCGCGGTGACGGTCTCTTCCACGCTGGACCGGCTCGGGGTGGCGAACGTGGTGGTGGGGGATACGGATCTGACCCCCGAATTGCTGCAAAACATCCGTCTGGCGGTGCTGCCCTACAATCCCCGGGTTCCGGCGGAAGCGGCGGCGCGGCTCCGGGAGTTTGTGGCGCGGGGCGGAAAACTGCTGGTCTGCTACACGCTGGCGGACGGGGTGGGGGAGCTGCTGGGTTTGCGTTACGCGGGGAGCGCCAACGCGGAGCCCGGGACGTTCGCGGGGTTTGCGCGCACGCCGCAGGGGATCGCGTCGCAACCCGTTTTCGCGGAGCAGGCCTCGTGGCGCACCACGCACGTGAGTCCGCTCGAGGGGCGGGACGCGCGCGTGATTGCGGTTTGGCGTGATGGGGCCGGGAAGGACACGGCATACCCGGCCGTGACGCTCACCTCTTCCGGCGCGTTCATGGGGCACGTGTGGTTCGGCGGCCAAAGCGAGGCGTCGCTCGCGTTCCTGCGCGCGCTGACCGGCGAACTGGTGCCCGCGTTTCTGAAACAGGCGGCGGAGCGGGCATACGCGGCGATCGGCGCGATGGACGGGGCCGCGGATTTCGAGGCCTTCCGCGCGGCGTTCGGTGCGGCGCGCCCCCCGCGCGCGGCGCGGGCCGCGTTCGCGGACGCGGAGGGAACGCGCGCCGGGGCGGCGGAACGGATGCGGGCCGGGGCGTGGCTCGAAAGCGCCGCAATGAGCGCCCGGGCCGCGGACGCCGCCTTGCGGGCGTGGTGCCTGACGCGGCGTCCGCGCGCGGGGGAACACCGGGCCTTCTGGTGTCACAGCGCGTTCGGCTTGCGCGGGAAGACCTGGGACGAGTCGATCCGGTTTTTGCGCGACAACGGGTTCAACGCGATCCTGCCGAACATGCTGTGGGGCGGTACGGCGTATTATCCCTCGGACGTGCTGCCGCCGTACAAGGACCTGGCGCAGAAGGGGGACCAGATCGCGTTGTGTCTGGAGGCGTGTAAACGGTACGGCGTGCAGTGCCACGTCTGGAAGGTGAACTGGAACATGTCGGGCCTGGCCCCGCAGGCGTTCGTGGAACGCATGCGGCGCGAGGGACGCGTTCAGCGGGAGTTCTCCGGGAAAATCAATGAACACTGGCTGTGCCCTTCGCATCCGGAAAATCAGGAGTTGGAGGTCTCCTCGATGGTGGAGATCGCGCGGCGGTACGCGGTGGACGGGCTCCATTTCGATTATATCCGCTATCCCGGCAGCGACTCCTGTTTCTGCGACGGGTGCCGCGCGCGGTTCGAGGCGCGGCTCGGGCGTCCCGTGACGGCCTGGCCGGAGGAGGTGCGGAAGGAGGGGGCGGCGCGCGAGGCGTGGCTGGCGTTCCGGCGCGACGCGATCGACACGGTCGTGCGCCGCGTGGCCAGGGAGGCGCGCGCGGTCCGGCCGTCCATCCAGATTTCGGCGGCGGTGTTCCGGAACTGGACGGTCGACCGCGATGCGGTGGGGCAGGACTGGAAAATGTGGTGCGGGCGGGGATGGCTGGATTTCGTCTGCCCCATGAACTACGTGGAGGCCAACGCGGCCTTCCGCAATACGGTTGCCATGCAGCGGGAGTGGGTCGGCGGCGCGCGCCTCTATCCCGGAATCGGGCTGTCCTGCTGGAAGCGGCCCGAGGACGCCGTGAAGCTGGTGCGGCAGATCGAAATCGCCCGCGAGCTGGGATTGTCCGGCTTCACCGTGTTCAACTACGACGCGCACGCCGAGGCGGTTCTGCCGTACCTCCGGCTGGGCGCGACCGCCCCGGCCGGCTGGTGGCCGTGGTGAGCGGCCGCGGCAACGGCGCGGTCAGCGCGTGAGGCCGGAGAGATCGGGCTGCAGGATGCGCGCCTCGCGGATCAGCGCCTCGAGCGTGACCCGTTCCCGCCGCGCGGCGGCCTCGCGCCCGAGGATCGCCGTCAGGTTGCTGTCGACCGCGCGCAGGACCTGCGCGTTGTCGCAGGCGGAGGTCTCGATCGCCTGCCGGAACTCATGGATGTTGGTTTTGACGCTCGCCTCGGGATTGGGGATGCCGCCGCTGAAATGGCGCGGGCCGCCGCGCACGTACGCCTTCCCGGCGTAGGAGAGGCAGGCCGCGCCCTGCGTGCCCTGCAGCGACGCGGTGAGCCGTCCGGCCTTGAGCCAGTCGTGGTACGATCCGAGCATGCCCTGATGGCACCAGGCCGTGCCGTCGTCAAACAGGAACACCACGGTGCTGGAGTCGCGCGCGTCGCCGTGCACGGAGGGCCGGAGCGCCGCGGAAGCGCCCATGGCGGCCACCGGCGTTTTTCCCAGCGCCCAGACCACCGCGTCGAGGATGTGCACGTCGTAATGCACCAGGTAATCCCCGCCGAGCGCGAGGTCGTTGCACCAGACGAGGTCTTTGAGGCGGTTCGCGATCGGGGTCTCCAGGGGCGGGTCCTGATATCCGTTGCCGCCCGCCCAGCCGGACGAGAACACGGTTTGCAGCCGGCCGAGCGCGCCGGCCCGGATCCGTTTGGCGACCTCCTGATTCACCGGGTCGCGGGGCAACTGGTAATCCGCGAGAAACACGCGCCGCTCTTGTGTCGCCCGCGCCGCGAGCCGCCGGATCGTCAGCGTGCCGGGGATGTCGATCGCCACCGGTTTGGCCATGTAGAGGTGCAGCCCCGCATCGAGGGCCGCTTCCGCGTGCGCCGGGAAGAAATACGGCGGCGTCTGCAGCACCACGGCCTCGACGCCGGACGCCATCAGGCGCCGGTAGCCGTCCAGCCCCGAGAAACAGTGTGACGGCGGCACGCCCAACTGGGCGCCGACGCGCGCCGCGCGGTCCGCGAAATAATCGGCCACGGCGGTCAGCGCGAACCCGCCGTTCGCCTTGAACAGGTTGCTGATCCACGAGCCGCGTCCGCCGCATCCGACCAGTCCCAGTTTCACCTGACGCGCGTAGGCGCCGGGTTGCGCCGCGGCGGACTGGCCGGAGGCCCGCGCTGCCGTCATGGCCGGCAGAACGGCCATGCCCGCATGGGCGAGCCGCAGAAACGCGCGGCGTGCGACCGGTCGGGTTGTGTTCATGGTTGGCGTTTTCTCCTATTCACCGGGCTGGTATCCGAGCCAGCGGGCCACCGCGGCGTTTTTGGAGCGCACGTGTAGCTTCTTGTAGATCCGCAGGACATACGTGTGTACCGTCGCGAAGGCGACATTCAGTTTGTCGGCGATCTCCTTGTAGGAGAAGCCTTGGGCCAGCAGGTCGAGCACCTCTTTTTCCCGCGGCGCCAACTCACCGGATTCGGCGGCGGACGGCGTGGCGGCGGGCGGCGGCTGCGCGGGCGGCGCGCGGTCGCGGAACGCGTCGACGACCTTGCGCGCCAGCGCGCTGGTCATGGGGGCCCCGCCGCGGTGGATATCGCGGATCGCATCCAGCAGATCCCGGGCGCGGGCGGGTTTCACGAGATAGCCGTGCGCCCCCGCGGCCAGGGCGCGGAACAGGTTGTCGGTGTCTTGATAAACGGTCAGCATCACGATCTGGAGTTCGGGCAGGATTTCCGCGAGATGCCGCACGCACGCGATGCCATCCATGCCGGGCAGGTTGATGTCCATCACGGCGACCTGCGGGTTGAGTGCGGGCGCCTGCTGCAGCGCCTCTTCACCCGAACCGTACGCGCCGACGCAGGCGCAGGCCGGATCGCTGTTGATGATTTCACGCAATCCGGAACGCAACCGGGGGTCGTCTTCCACGATGATCACCTGTATCGGCATGCGCGCGCTCCCGCCGTCCCGCCGGGTACCCTGCCGGTCCGGGAACGGATGCGCCCAACGTAACACAGCGTTCCCGGTTGTTCAAGCCGTGTCACGCCGGTTCCTTTCCGGTTAGCGTTGACAGCGCCGGGCGGATTCTGTACAGTAGCCTCACTTTTTCGGCGGGTTAGCTCAGTTGGTAGAGCGTCGGAATCATAATCCGCAGGTCGGGGGATCGTGACCCTCACCCGCCACCATCGTAAAGGCCAATAAGACTGCGTTTTTATTGGCCTTTTTTCATTTTTACGGCCTGTTCGCGGTTTGGCCGTTTCCGCGGCTGGTTCCCGTAGAGCAACATGCGAACAGTTCGAGTGCCTTTTCCCGCCTCATCAGGTTTTGGATCGGGATGAACGTGTCCGGATCGTAGATTGCACCGCAATAGTGCGAGACGAGATTGGAAAAGATACTCACAAGGCGCTCGTGCAAATACTGGTTGTCGCCTATGCTGATATCTTTGAGCCAGCGGTTCCTGCGGACGGTTTTTGGGCTGTCCTCTTTGCCTGATTTAAGGTCTTCGGGCTTGGTTTTGGTTGTTTCGTGCATGTTTAAACCTCTAGTAATAGGGGATGGAAGGTGTTGAGAGAAGGGTGTGGGTGGCTTTTGGTGGCATACTACACCAAAGGCTAGGCCAAAAATTGGCATATGTTCGGAGAAATACGCTACGAAGCCAATGATGGCACCTGCGTGGTAGCCCCTCCAGAACGGCCTTCAGCTTCGCGCCGGCCGAGTCCGTGCCGGAGGAGCTATTGATAGGGGGTGGGGACTTACTCCGTCTCGGGACAACCTCTCCCGTCGCATACCCATTAGCCCGATTCGCCTAATTCGCGGTTCGCTTCTCGCCATCACGTCATCTTGGCCTGCCGTTCGGCTTCGCGGCGGCGGGCCTCCTCGACGAGCGTCAGGGTCCGTTGCCATTCAGCCTGCAATAGCTCGGTGAACCGTTCGACGGCCGGATGCGGCGGTACAAGTGGATCGTCCCGCCTGATCTTGCCGACCGCGTTCTCGTACTCCCACAGGATGTCGATGTAATCGCCGCGCCGTTCCATGGGAATGGTGATGGGCGGATAGCCGGCGCGCAACACGGGGATATTCGCGACAAGCCTCGCCACGCGTCCGTTGCCGTCGAAGAACGGGTGGATCCGCACGAAGCCCAGGTGCGCCCGCACAAATGCGCCGATGGCCTCCGCCGGCTGTCTGGCTCCGCCCGGCGAAGCGTTGAAATCTCCGAGCCAGCGCTTCATGAGATGCGGCACGTCCAGCGGGTCGGCGTAGTCCATGAAGACGACCTTCCCGTTCACCGCGCCGGTGGTGCCGTTGTACGACTGCTTCCAGCCGCCCACCGGGTTCAGGGCGTCCACCGCCGAAAGCTGCATCACGGCTCGGTGCAGGGCGAACAAGTCCTCTTCAGTGACTCCCGGCTGGCGGAGCATTCGGTAGACAAGATCGATCGCGCGGGCGTGCCCGTAAACCTCCTGATGCTCGCGCAGACTTTTGCCGCTGATGGTCAGCCCCAGTTCCAGCACCTTGACCGTATCGCCCAGCGTCAGCGTGTTGCCCTCGATTGCGGTGGAGTCGTGCGTCCAGACTGTGGCGGTCTGTTTCAGCATCTGGTCGCGGATGTCGGGGGAGAGTCCCTCGAAAAAAAGGCGGGCGCCGCGCCGCTTGCGGCGGCTCTTCGCGAATGAAAACACCGCGTTATGCGTCACTCCGAGCCCGTGGGATCGGTTCAGCCGCTCGGCGACCTGCCTGAAACTCCGGCCCGCGTCCAGCAGGGCGAAGACCTCATCCTCGTAAGGGCTCAGTTTCGACTGGAAGGGTTTCCCTGGCATTGTAACCTCTTTCTCGCCTGTTCAAGCCCACAGTGTAACGACTTATTTGCGGATGTCACTCGAAAAGTCGTTACGATATGGCTTTGATCCACTGTCCCGCGTTCTGAAGCGCCTTGGTTTTGGCTGTGTCACATAAAACAGCTGTTATTTGTGACAACTACGCGGTCGCGACGCTGACCTGCGGGACGTAGCCGAGCGCCTCTCGGATGCCGACAGCGGTCGCTTTCGGGCCATGGCCAGCGGTACGGCGTCCAACCCGTCGAAAGGGTTGGCCTTGAGCCGCCCGTTCACGCCCGGCTCGGGGGGCAGGTTGGCCGAAGCTTCGAACGCCTCTTCCTTGAGCCAGAAGATGTCGGGGTTGGCCTTGATCGTTTTCTCAAGCTTGGCCGACTCTGTAAACTGTTGGTTAAGCTCTGCGCCCAAGTATCGGCCCGGCGTCAGCACGTAACCGGCTTGAAGCGGGATGACTGTGTGTGCTAACGTCCTTTTGGCGTTCGGAATGGCACTACGAGAGATCACGGGAATGAAAAAGAAACTGGACAGAGAGTCGGTGTTGGAGCTGGTTCGCGGGTTCCAGCCGGCATGCGTCGTGATCGCGGCGGCGGAGCTGGACGTCTTCACGATCCTGCGCGCCCGGCCCATGACCGCGGCGCGGCTGGTCCGCCGCATCAAGGGGGATGCCAGAGCGCTGACTGTCCTGTTGGACGCGCTCGCCGCCCTCGGGCTTTTGGATAAGTCGGCCGGCGCCGAACCAGTCTACAGCGTTCCGCAGGCGGCGGCCGAAGTCTTGGCCGAGGGCGGGCCGCAGTGCGTGCTGGGCATGGTTCGCCACCTCGGCAACTGCCTGCGCGGCTGGGGGCAGTTGGCCGGCGTCGTGATGCGCGGGAAACCCGCCACGCGCGGCCCGAGCGTCTTGGGCGCAGACGGTGACCTGGCCTCGTTCATCCGGGCCATGCACGAGATATCCGGGCCCATGGCAACGCCGCTGATCTCCGGCCTCGGCAAACTGAAGTTCACGCACCTGCTGGACCTGGGCGGGGCCTCCGGCACGTGGACCGTCCCCTTCCTCCGGCTCAATCCCGGCGCCCGAGCGACCATACTGGACCGGCCCGAAGTCATCCCCATGGCCAGGCGGCTGATGCGTAAGGCCGGCCTGGCGGACCGGGTGAGGCTGGTTCCCGGCGACTTCATGAAAGGCGCCTTGCCGGAGGGCGCGGACCTGGCCTGGGTAAGCGCGATCGTCCACCAGAACTCACGAGTGCAGAACCGGAGATTGTTCGCGAAGTTGTTTTCGGCCCTTGAGCCCGGCGGCCAGATCCTGATCCGCGACATCGTCATGGACGCGTCCCGCACGCGCCCCGCCGGCGGCGCGATGTTCGCGGTCAACATGCTGGTCAACACTCCCGGCGGCGGGACGTTCACGTTCAACGAACTCCGTGACGACCTGTCGGCCGCGGGGTTCGCGGAGGTCAGGCTCCTGCGCCGGGGCCAGTGGATGGACTCCGTGGTCCGCGCCGCGAAGCCTTTGGGCGCGTGCCGCAGGACTGGCCAAAGGCGGGCGGGGGGAACAGGGGAACGGCAAGCCTGATCCGCGCTTGCCTGCCCTGTCCCTGGCTGAACCCGTTGCGGCCGGTTTATCGGGGGCGGCCTGTCCCGACATCGAGATTGTCGAGGTACGCCGCGGCCTTGTCCTGGCCGCCGGCGGCGAACCGGAACCCGTCGATTTGCCGGAGCGCGCGCGGCAGGGGAATGGCCGTCATGAGCCGTTTTTCCCCTTGCGGGAGGCTGACGCGGAGATCATACGCGCCGCACGCGGAGAGGCCGAGGCTGACGCGCATTTCGACATGAAACCACGTTCCGGAGGGAATCCGCATCCGCGTTTTCCCGTCCGCGCCCGCAAGGTCACCCTGTCCGTTCACCCGCAGAAGCGTGGTTTCCACCGCATATCTCCGGCGCGGCACATTCGCGTCCAGCACGGAATACGCGAGCGTGGCGCCCGGTTCCAGATACGCGTCGAATTGATGGATGTGCCGGCCGGTGAGCCTTCTCCCCCACGAGCGCAGAGCCGGTGTGGGGCCGATCGACTTGTCGTTGACCATCTTGAGCGCGCGGCGGCCTGCCGCCGCGTTCTCTTCCGTGACGGACACGAGGAGATTGCTCGGATTCCGGCCTTCCGTGTGCCAGCCGGACGGGGAGAATTCCGCGGCGCCGGCGGGAAATTCCTCAAAACAGGTTGAGATCTTTTGGTGCTGATCCGGCGGGGCAACCGGGAACGTCTCGCCGGGAAAGGGCTGGTCGCCCGAGAAAACCAGCGGCAGGGTCCGCCCCGCATCGGCGAGGTCGAAGGGCATGAACCCGAGCGCGAGTGCGGGGGAGCGGGGAGAAAGCGTGAAATCCCCCATGTCCGCGTTCCGGAACTGCGGGTCGGCAAAGACCGCGCCCGTGTCGGTCTCCGCCCATTCGGCGAACGCTTTCCCGTTGAAGGCGGTCCGGATCCTCTCCGGAGCGTCGACCAGCCACCAAAGATTGGAGGCGTACCGGTTCGGCGCGCCCGTGTTGCCGCCCCGGTTCGCCTCACGCCACGCGAAAAGGTTGCGCTCGATGCGGTTCGTGCCGAATTTGCAGTCCGCCGTCCGGTCCTCCGCGTAGAACTGCTGGTCGCGGCCGTCCGCGAAAATGTTGTTCGCGATCAGATTCCCCGACTTGTCCCCGTTCGGAAGCACGATCCCGCTGTCCGTGTCATACGCGAGGTTGTTCGAGAGGGTGAGGCAGGAAGAGCCCTGGTCGAAATAAAAGCCGTGAAACCCGTATCGCGCGGCGACGGCACCGTGGACGCGGTTATAGCGGATGACCGTGCCGGGCTGGAGCCCGAGGGTGTAAACACCGCCCCCGTCGGAGAGCACGCCGGGCGCGTATCCGTAGATGTGGTTCCACTCCACCGTGTTGTCGTGCGTGAAGCTCGGGTGCGCGGCCCACGTCCAGCCGACCGAGATGCCGCTGTAGTACCCGTCATGAATGGTGTTGTGCGCGATGAGGCACCGGTTTGCGCCCCCGATCAAGATTCCCACCGCGCCGGGCTGGTCGCGCCCGTACCATCCGATCAGGCACTGGCGGACGACCGTTCCGGTGGTCTCGTTGTCCTTGTCGCTCGCGCCTTTCCAGAAGGCGCCCGACGCCACGCCGCTTCCACCGACGTCGGTCATCTCACAGCCTTCGGCCGCGCAGTCGCGGCATCCCAGACCGAAGCGCACCGCCGTACCCCCCGTGTTCCGCACGGCGCAGTTTTCCAGCCGGATGCGGTCCGCGTAGTCCGCCTGGATGGCGGCGGGGAGTTCGGCCGCACCCTGGGAGTCCCAGTAGCCGTTTGTGCCGATGGACCAGTCGGACCAGGCAAACGTCAGGCCGCGGAACGTGATGTCGCTAACGTGCTGCTTCCCCTTTTCCCCCCGGATCACGACCGCGTTTTCCAGCCGCGAGGCGATGGTTTCCGCCTGGTCGGGATTCTCGCCCTGTTCCGGAAGGTAGGCGATCTCCCCGGTCTCGCGGTCGTGGTACCACTGTCCCGGCCGCCTCAACTCCTCCCGGATGTTGACCAGGCGGTAGTAAAGGTCGGTGCGGTTCGGGTGATTGAAGAGTCTGTCGGCATTCAGGGAAAGCACGGCTTCCCTTTTTCCGGCGTCAACGGACGCGACGTGGGCGCGGGCATACTGCCAGGCCCAAATGAGGCTCACCTCCACGTCCCGGAAATGACGCCACGACGGCTGGATGTCGCCGCGGGCGTAAACGAATCCCTTCCTGCTCTCGCGCTTGTTCGTGTCGCCGGGAAGATTCGCCTCCGGCACGAAGTAGCCGTTTTCCGGGAAGGCCGGGCGCAGCCGGCGCCGGCCGTTCACGAAAAACTGCGAGAACGACCATCCCCGCCGCGCCGTGCCCGGCACGGTTGCGCGCCAGACGCCGTCGGCGTCCGCTTTCCATCCGGTGATCCGGACTCCCGCGCTGATGACGGGCCTCGCCCCGGCCGCCGCCGCGAAAACGAGCGGGGCCTCCGGCGAGCCCGCGTCCGGCGGACAGAAGGCGAGCGGTTCCTGCAGCGTATACACGCCCTCCCGGATCTCGACCACCACGGGCGACGCGCGCCCCGGTTCCGTTTTCCGCAGCGCCCGTGCGGCGTCACGCGCCCGTGACAGCGTCGCGAACGGCGCCTCCGCTGTCCCCGCCGCCCGGTCGCTGCCGTTTGTTGCGACCGTGAAATCCGCTGCCGCGGCCGTGCCCGCCACCACCGCGGCCGCGGCCATGGCCATTTTGCCGGTACAACGCATCGTTCCTCCCTCTTCCCCGCATCCGTTTGCGGACCCTCTCCCCGATTTCTTTGCAGTATACCCGCGGGAGATTGCCGCGGCGAGGGGAAAAGAAAAGGCGGCCCTTTCGTCCGGACGGATAAAAAAAACCGATCCGTATTTGACTCCGTCGCAAGGATCAGATAGATTAATCAACCCATACGTGATCTTTATCAGTTGTATCCGGAAGGAAGTGCCGCAGTGAGTGTCGTTCAACCATTGCTCGACCTGCAGGAGATCGATGACCGCATCCGAAAATTCCAGCAGGAAATCCATGACATTCCGCAGCGTAAGGCCCAGGAGCAGGAGCGTCTGACCGGCGTTCGTGAAAGTCTGGCCCGCGCGCAGGCGGAGTTGAAAGCCACCCAGGTGAGGGTCAGCGAGGCGGAGTTGGAGGTCAAGGCCCGTCACGACAAGATCCAGTCGATCAAGCAGAATCAGGTCTTGTTGAAGACGAACAAGGAGTTTCAGTTATACAACCTCGAGATCGCCAAGCTCGAGGGGGAGATTGAAACGTACGAGGCGCGCCAACTGGCGGCGATGGACGACGTGATCCCGGTCCGGCATCGTGTGGCCGAGGCGGAGGCGAAGCTGAAAGAGGATCAGGCGGCCGTGGATGCGGATCTGACGGAGTTGGACGCCCGTCTGGCTGCGGTGCGCGAATCGCTGTCCGTGGCGGAGGGCGAGCGGGCCGAGGCTGCCAAACGGGTCACGCCGCAGTTTCTGCTCTATTACGAGCGTCTCCGCACCAAGCGCTGGCCGGTGGTGGTGACGCTGGATGAGGGCGGCGTGTGCAAAGGGTGCAACCTGGTCCAGCCTCCCTCTGTGGGGCAGATGGTCCGGCGCAATCAGGGGATCGTGCCCTGCCAGATGTGCGGACGCATTTTGTATCGGGGTTGATTCGGAAAGCGGTTGGATGCCGTGCCGCCTTGGGCGGCGCAACAGGATTTGCGGCGGGTGCAAGGGGAGTGACCGGTCGCTCCTGCCATGTGCAGGGGAGGAAAGTCCGGACTCCGCAGGGCGAGAGGTCCGGCCGTCAAGGCCGGAGAGGCACTGCCAGACCGGTGCCGACGGAAAGTGCCACAGAAAACAAACCGTCCCGTTTCGGCGGGATAAGGGTGAAAAGGTGGTGTAAGAGACCACCGGGTGGACGCGGAAGCGCCGCCGCAGGGCAAACCCCCTCTGGAGCAAGATCAAATAGGGGACTCGAGACGCGGCCCGTGTCGTTCCGGTTCGCCGGATAGGGTCCCGGGTAGATTGCTCAGATGAATGATCGGAGCCGCCTTCGGGCGGTGAACAGAATCCGGCTTATTCGCACCCTTGCGCCCGCCGCACTCTTTTCCATGCCGTGGGCGTTGGACGTCCGGCGCTCCGGCTTGCCACCGTTTACTGCCCGCCCCACTGCACTGGGCGGCGGGCTTCCCGTCAATCCGCGCGTTCCGGTTTTCCCGCGAGCAGGGTCACCGTGTGCGCCGCGTCGGGGCTGGCGCGCAGAGCGCCGGCCACAGCGGGGTCACGGAACCGCCGGCCGAGTTCGGCCAGGGTTTTCAGGTGGCGTTCGGGTGAGCGGGATGTGGGGTTGAGCAGCAGCAGCATGAGCCGCGGGGGCTCCGGCAGGTTGGGGAGGTCCCAGGCCGCTGCGCCCTGTCCCGCCACCAGCACGGGCGCCTCGATCTTCGCGCAGTGCGCGTGCAGGAGCGCGATGCCGGAGGTCAGCCCGACCGCATAGGATGCGGTCCCGCCGCGCAGGAGGCGGAGGGCCTCCTCCGCGGCCTCCGGCTGCGACGGAAAGGCGCGGGAGACCATCTGCCGCAGGGCGCGGTCCCGCGGCGTGCCCGCGTCCAGGTCACAGGCGACGAACCGCAGGGTTTCGCCTTCGTTCTCCTCTTCGGGCGCGGAGGCCGGATCACCCTCTTCTTCGTACGTGGCCAGCGCCGGATAGGCCAGCACCAGATTGTTCTCCGGTAACCGCGCGATGAGCAGGGTGGTGAGCGTGTCGAGCGTTGGGGTCCACAAGACGCTGTTGGGCCGTTCGCAGGGCAGCAGGAGGAAGTCCTGTTCGCGGATATCCGCCAGCATCCGGGCGCGCGCTTCCGGCAGGGTGGCGGCCTCGATGAAAGTCACGGGGCGCTCGGGCTTAGCGGACTCCACCTGCCGCCGGAGCGGGGCGGTGTCACGTCCGGCGAGGTAGACGCGCAGGTCGGCGCCCATCTGCCGGGAGAGGCGCTTGATGTCCGCAAGCAGATCACGGATGTCGCTGCGGCGCTCTGCGAGCGGTGGCAGCGGCACGAGCAGGCGCCGCGTGGTGTTGAGCGGGCATTTCAGCCGGCAGAGGAAGAGGCGGGAGGGGCAGTGCGTGATGAGCCGGTCCATCACGCTGCCGAAGAGCCGGTCGAGGCGTGAGGGGTTGCCGCTCCATCCGGTGATCATGAGGGAGACGCGCAGTTGCTTGACCGCCCGGATCAGTCCGTCGGAGATGTTCGCGTCGACCCGCACGGTCGGCGTCACCGGGATGTCGGCTGACGCCGCATGGGCCAGGCACTGCGCCAGCAGCGTTTCGCCGCGGGTGATCGCCGCCTCGATGTTGTCCGCGTCCCGGACGATGGTGATCGGATGGATGGCGCCCGCGCGGGAGGGGTCATGCGCCAAAAAGGCGAGGTCGAGCATTTTGGTCGCGAAAGCCGGGTTGGCGATCGGTACCAGCAGATGCCGGTCGGGTTGCGACGGCCGCGCGCGGGGCGGCATTCCGGCGGCGAGGCGCCGGCCGTAGCGGTCCACCTGCCAGGCACCCAGCGGGCAGGTGACGGCGATCATGGCGATGGCGCCGTTGAGCACGGTCGCGTCGAACAGGTTGAGCTGATAGCCGACCAGCACCGCCGCCAGGGTGGCCGCGGCTTGCACCACACTGAGCCCGAACATGACGCGCCGGCCGTCCGGCGAATACCCGTACAGCGCGCCGGTCAGCCAGGCGGCGCAGAATTTGGTGAGGAGGACGGTGGCGATCATCACGGCGCCCACGAGCCAGGTCCGCGGGGTGGCCAGCATGGCCGCCGGGTCGACCAGCATACCGACCGAGAGCAGGAAGAAGGGGATGAAGAGCGTGTTGCCCGCGAAGGTCACGCGGCTCATCAGCACGCTGTGTTCCGGAATCAGGCGGTTGAACGCGGCCCCCGCCAGGAAGGCGCCGATGATGGGTTCCATTTTGGCGAAGTGCGAGAGGTAGGCGCAGCCGCAGACCGTGGTCAGGACAAAGAGGAACTGCGCCCCGCCGGTTTCGGTGACCCGGTTGAAGAACCAGCGCGTGAGAAAGGGGATACCCCACCAGATAAGCAGCACGAGCGCGGCGAGCCCCCCCAGGATGCCGGCCCAGAACCCCGTGGTCATGGAAATTCCGCGCGCCGCATCCGCCACAACGGCCAGCACGAGCAGGGCGAGCGTGTCCGTGATGATGGTGGCGCCGACCGTCACGGCGACCGGTTCGGAGCGCGCGATACCGAGACGGCTGGCCAGCGGGTAGGCGAGCAGGGTGTGTGAGGCGAACATGCTGGCCAGCAGAAGCGAGGTGGGCCAGCCGAAACCCAGCACATGGTGTCCGATCAGGGTGCCCAAGCCCTGCGGGATCGCGAAGGTCAGGAGCCCGAACAGGATGCTGCGCCAGCGGGTTTTGCCGAAGCGGTAGAGGTCGATTTCGAGTCCCGCGAGGAACATGATGTACAGTAGCCCCACACTGCCGAAGAGCGTCACGGCCATATTGCGTTCCAGGATCCCGAACCCGTTCGGTCCCAGCAGGGTCCCTGCGCCAAGCAACAGGACGATGTCCGGGAGCTTGAGGCGTTCGGCCAGCAGCGGCATGGTCAGAAGGGTCAGGATCAGCAGCGTGAAAACCAGGATCGGGTCGGTGAGGGGGAACATGCGTCACCTGTCGGGTTGCCGGCGCGGGGCGGGAAGCGCGCCGTGGCCGAGGATCGTGTCGAGCAGGTCCGAGACGTCGCCGGCCGAAACCGGGCGCGGGTTGGCCGCGGTTGAGCCGGAGGCCAGGGTTTCGCGGATCACCGCCTCGCGGTCCGGAAGCGGCTTGCCCGCAAAGGGATTTCCAAGGGACATCGCCTCGAGCCACGTTGCGGTCTGCCTCTCGACATCCAGCCCGAGACGGTTGCGCAGGTCTTGCAGCGTGTCGCCGAGCACCGGACGGTTGAAGGCGAGGCAGGCCGGCAGGCAGCAGGCGCAGACCAGGCCGTGGGCCGCATGAAAGCGCGCGCCCAGCGGGTGTGCCAGGCCGTGCACCACGCCGAGCCGCGCGTGGGAAAGCGCCACGCCCGCCAAGAAACTGGCCTCCAGCATGTCGGCGGCCCGGTCGGTGTCGCCGCGATACAGCGGCAGCAGGCTCTGCGCGATGCGCGCCAGGGCGAGTTCCGAGAGCGCCCGCGTCCAGGGTGTGGCGTGCCGGCTTGTGTACGATTCGAACGCCTGCACAAAGGCGTCCAGGCCTGCCGCGGCCAGCGTGGCGGGCGGGCAGTCCCGCAGCAGCCGCGGATCGAGGATCACGAGGCGCGGCATATAGGACGGGTGGCGGATTGATTGTTTGAGCGTGCGCTCCGGATCGCTCAGCACAGCGACCACCGTGGCCTCCGATCCGGTCCCCGCGGTGCTGGGCGCGGCGATCAGCGGCAGGTCGGCGGGCGGGATGGCTTCGGGATGGGCCATATAGAAGGGCACGCTTTCCGGCGCGCCGGCCAGCCCCGCGGCCGCTTTGGCGAGGTCCATGACGCTGCCGCCGCCGACGGCCGCCACCCAGTCGGGACGCTCGGCGCGGATTCCGGCGCGCAGGGCTTCCACCGCATGGACGGTCGGCTCGCCGCCCGCGTGGCGCCAGGCGCGCACCGTCATGCCGGACGGCGGCTCCGCCAAAATCGCGTCCAGCAGGCCGGAGCGCTGGAGGGAGGCGCCATGCACGAGCAGTCCGCGCGGGCCGAATCCGGCGGCCTCCCGCGTGAGGCGCAACACCGTATCCGGCCCGGCGAGGGTCCGGTTCGGGTGGAGCAGGGTGGGGGGGATCAGATTCATGTGCCCAAGCGTAACGGAATCGCGGCCGGTTGGGGAGCCGAAAAAAGGAGTTAGGAGATTTGTCCGGTCCTGATATAGATTGACACTTGTCTCCTTACGGTGCGTGCGGGTTCAACAAAGTTGAATCGCACCGGGAGGTGGTGCGCTCAGAAATCAAGATTGCCGGATTCAGGGGGAAACGATAACATACTTTTCCTTTTTGAGGTTTGAGGCGGGAGTTGCGGCGATCCGCCGGGGGCAGGGCAAACGAATATGAACAGATTACGGTTTTGGAACGAACGGGCGGAAACCCTGTCGCGGGACGAGCTGGCGGCCGTGCAGCTCGCGGGACTCAAAGGAACGGTCAACCATGTCTGGGCCAACAACGCCTTTTACCGGGACCGGCTCACCGCGCGCGGCATCGAGCCCGGGGATATCCGCTCGCTGGATGACCTCCGGTCCCTGCCCTTCCTGACCAAAGACGATTTCCGCGACCAGTATCCGTTGGGCATGCTCTGCATGCCGCAGGGCGCCATCCGCGAGATGCACATGAGTTCGGGGTCCACCGGCACGCCGGTCGTGATGGCGTACACCGAGGCCGATCTGACGCAATGGGCGGAGTGCATGGCGCGGTGTCAGGTGATGGCCGGCCTCCAACCCGGCGACGCGATCCAGATCATGCCGACCTTCGGCCTGTTCAACGGCGGGTTCGGGTTTTATCACGGCGCGCGGCGCGCGGGGCTGTTCGCCGTGCCCGCCAGCTCCGGCAACACCGCGCGCCAGATCATGCTGCTGCGCGATTTCCAGGTGCGGGCCATGGGGTCGGTCGTCTCGTATGCGGCGCGCATCATCGAGATGCTGGACGAGAAGCGGATGGACCTGCCCCATCTGAAGATCGGCATTTTCGGGGCGGAGTCGTTTTCCGACGAGATGCGCAACCGGGTGGAGTCGCGGCTCGGGATCCGCGCGTTCGACATTTACGGCATGACCGAGACGGGCGGGGTGGGGACCACCGGGATGGATTGCGAGGCGCGCTGCGGCATCCACGTCTGGGAGGACCACTACCTCACGGAGATCGTGGATCCCCAGACCGGCGCGCCCGTGCCGGACGGGGCGGTGGGCGAGGTGGTGTTCACCTCGCTGACCCGCGAGGCGATCCCGGTGATCCGCTACCGCACGCGGGATCTGTCGCGCATCGTCAGCCGGGAACGGTGCGCCTGCGGCCGCACCAGCCTCCGCATCGACCGGATCACGGGACGGTGCGACGACATGCTGATCATCAAAGGCGTTAATTTCTTCCCGAAGCAGGTCGAGCAGGCGCTGATGGAGATCCCGGGCGTGCTGCCGGAATACCAGATCATTCTGGAGGAGTGCCACGGGGTGACGGACGTGCGCATCAACGTCGAGGCTGAGGAGGGGGTGACCGGCTACATGGTCGAGAAGCACCTCAAGGAGCGGCTCGGGTTCAGTCCGAAAGGCGATGTCTTCAAGCCCGGCGCGCTGCCGCGCGGCGAGGGGAAGGCCAAGCGCGTGTTCCGCGAGGTGCGCGACTGAGGGAGGCGGCGGAAACCCGGCGGGGGTGCCGGGAATGTGAGGGAGCGCGCAACGCGCAACGCTTCAAGGATTCGGTAAAGGGAAACATGCGCTATCTGACCTACGTGGGCTGTTATACGGATGAGAGCAAAGAGGGCATCCACATTTTCGAGACGGACAGCGAGACCGGCGCGTTCCGTCCGGTCGGCCGGGTGGGCGGCATCGAGAACGCCATCCATCTGACGCTGAACGCCGGGCGGACCCGCCTGTACGCCGGGCTCGGCCTGCCGGAATACGGGGCGCCGGCGCAAAACGGCGCGGTCGCGGCGTATGAGGTGAAGGGCGATGCGCTCCTGCCGCTCAACCATTGTCCGGTGGGGGTGACGCCGCCCTGTTATGTCGCGCTTGATCCCGCGGAACAGGCGCTGGTCTTCGCGGAGTACACGAATGCGGTGGCCGGGGTGTTCGAGCTGGCGGCGGACGGCCGGTTCACCGGCGCGCCGGCCGTGACGGTGCGGCACGAGGGCGAGGGCCCGAACAAGCCCCGGCAGGACAAGGCGCACGCGCATTGCGCGGAAGTGACGCCGGACGGACGGTATCTCTGCGTGGCGGACCTGGGGCTCGACCAAGTGCGGGTGTACGACTTCCCGGAACGGCGGGGCGGACTGCGCGAGCGGCCCGCGCTGGCTGTCCGCAGCGCGGGCGGGGCCGGGCCGCGCCACATCGTGTTCCATCCCAACGGCCGTTTCGCGTTCGTCCTGCACGAACTGGACAACACGATCTCCTCGTTCCGGTATACGGGTGAGGCGTTTGTGCCGGTGCAGACCGTCCCGATGCTGCCGCCGGATTTCAGAGCGTACAGCAAGGCGTCGGCGATCAAACTTTCCGCGGACGGGCGTCAGTTGTTCGGCTCGAACCGCGGGCATGACAGCATCGCGGCGTATGATCTCGATCCCGACAGCGGCCGCATGTCTTTGCTGGCGATCTCCAGACTCGAAGGCGAATCCCCCCGTGATTTCGAGTTCCTGCCCGGCGGGAAATTCGTTTTGTTGGGCCACGAGAATTCAAACGAGCTGTTTTCGTATGCCTACGACGCGAAGAGCGGCGTCTTCACGCCGGCGCACGGCCCGTTCGCCCTCCACCGTCCGGTGCTGGTCCGGTTCGGCGCGCCCCGGGGCTGACGCCCGGGTGCGATTTTCGTCTGCCGATTCCGATATCGATACCGGCCCCGACGCCGATGATTCCGCCTCCCCGAGGCGTCCGCGGACGGAAACGGACGAGGACGAGGGCGAGAACGAGGGTGAGGCCAACGAAACGGGGATGCGCCTCTTGGGTGCGAAAGCGGAAACCGGGGCTGGACGCGTCACGCCGGATTTGATATAAAACGCATTTCTTCCTTCCGCCAAAGGGGAGGGAATGCGATCCTGTACGGGCTTTCACGGCTGACTGCCCTGCGGGTTCGGGCTTCACAACAGCAACAGCAAGGAAGCAGTATGCCTACCATGAAGACCAAGAAATCCGCCACCAAGCGGATTAAAATGTCGGCCACGGGTAAAGTGATTCGCTCCCAGGGTGGCAAGTCCCACCTGAACGGCTACAAGTCGCGCGGGCGTAAACGCAATCTCCGTGGAACCACCGTCGCCAATGACGTGTTCGTCAAAACCGCCGCGCGTATGCTGCAAGGCAATTAACCGGAAGGAGCGTAAGTCATGTCCAGAGTCACGAATGCGCCCGCGTCCCGCGAACGCCGGCGCCGGCGTCTGCAACTCGCCAAGGGGTTCCGCGGTTCCCGCAGCAAACTGTTCCGGCAGGCCACCGAGGCCGTTGACCGCGCGCAGCGGCTGGCGACCGAGCACCGGAAGCTCCGCAAGCGCGATTTCCGCAGGTTGTGGATCGCCCGGATCAATGCGGCGACCCGCAATGAGGGGATGACGTACAGCCGCTTCATCGAGGGGCTGACCAAGGCCGGGATCACGGTGAACCGCAAGATGCTCTCCGAGATCGCGATCGCGGATGCGGTCGGGTTCAAGGTGCTGATCGAAAAGGCGCGCGCCGCACTGGCGTAGAGTCGGCCGCCAGCGTGAGACCGAATGAATGCGGGGGCCGTCCGGATCGGACGGCCC
>JAVEYH010000020.1:0-36711 GCA_034003585.1 Kiritimatiellia bacterium | reverse complement strand
AATAAGGCTGGAACGGTTCGGAAACGGACCCGCACCTAACCACGAATCTCGCGAATTTCACGAATAACTCCAGACCATTCGCGTACATTCGCGTGATTCGCGGTTCAAAAGTTGCCCCTTCGTTTTTGTCCTCCCCAGCGGGGGGCGGACGACAGAAGCAGGCAGCCAAGCCGGTCACCCTTAGAAGTGCGGCACCGCGAGCCGTTCGCCGTCGCGCGGGCGGACCGGTGCGCGTACATTCCGGAAACGGCGGCGAGCGCTTGATTTCCGTCACTCCTGAACGTCCTGAAGAATCTCGATCCAATCGCCGATCCGTTCGCGGAACCGGTGCGCGACGGAATTGCATTGCGCCATTCCGTATTCCCCGTCCGGCACCGTTTTCCGGTCACCCGGAAAACCGGCCAGCGTTTGAGAGGCTTCCTGAATCAGACCGGCCGCTTCCCTGACCCGCTCCCCGGTTGCCCCCGTTTGGCCGGACAGGCGCTGAATGTGACGGTCGAGCAGCGTCACATACCCGTAATCTTCGCATCCCTCGCGCATCATTTCCCACCGGATGCTCCCGGCGATCCCCCCCGCGCCCTGGATATCGGGATAAAAAAACTGTCCCATACCCCAAACGATCGGCCCGGAATAAATCGGATAACTGTACACGGGCTCCTCCCACGCATGCGTGAATTGACCCAGCGTTTCGTAGGTCAGCCAGCCTTTGGCCCCGATCCGCCAGGCCAACCACCCCATGCTCCGGGTGCTGATGGCGGGAAAATCGATGAAGTGCCGGTAGTTTTCGCAAAAGAGAAATTGCTCGTGATACCGTTCGGCCCGCTCTTTCGCTTTTTCCGCATGGATCAGGTTCCGAAGGCACCAGCAATCGATGTGCCCGTTGAGCCCGTCACACGGGTCCGCCGTGATAAAGGTCTTGAATTCCGGCGCCGCCCTCCGCACAAACCCGACAAAGTTCCGGACGACCCGATAGTTGTTTTCCGGGGTGTCGAGCTTGCGGTCTTCAGGGGATGAGGCGTGATACGTGTACGGCTCGTCCATGGTGGTGAGGAAGAGTTTGCCCGCCCACCCCCGCTTGCGGACAATCGCCGCCATGTGCTGGAGATAGGCCCCGAACCCTTCCCGGAACCCGGCCGCAAGCTCCCCGTTCGCCTCGCAGATGACTTCGCCGAACCAGCGTTGCCGCGTAACCATCGGGTAATGGTATAAGAAGTAAACGCCCTGCATCTGCCCGTCCCTGCGGTCCGAGAAAACCGGCAGCATCAGAAACGGAAGCCCGCGCCGATCCAGCAGTTCGGCGGCGGCGTTCTCCCATGCGGCGGAATCGATCCGCCATTGCCCCTGCTTGGTTCTCGACACGACCGGGGAGGGCAACGGGTCGGGCACATGGCCATGCTCGACAAAGTTCTGACGCAGCGCCTGCAGGACATCCTCCCGCCGCAGCCATTCCGGGAGGTCCCGGGTTGCGGCCACGCCGATGTTCCGCAGGGGGTTGCTGGGAAGGGCAAAGGGGCGGACCGTGACGGACAGGGGGATCTTGTTTTCCGATGCCCGGTCTTTCGGCATCCACCCTTCCCGGCGGAAACGCACCCTGACCTCACCCCGATACCGTCCGGGCCGGATCCCCTCCGGCACGCGCACGGAAACCCAGAACTGCAGATTCCGGCCTGGGCGAACCCGCCCCTTTCCCCTGACAAGCGGATCCGGGTATGCCCCCGTTCCCGTCCGATAGGGCAACCGGTTTTTCATTCCGGTGCCGCTGGGTTGGTCAAGATGCACAAACCCGACACGGTATACCGTCACCTTGTCCGGCGGGATGAGGTCTCCCGCCTCCCCCGTCAGCACACCGGGCACGACCTCGACATCCCGAAACGGCGTCTGCGCGCTCACCAGCAAAAGGAAGGGCTCGATCTCATTCTGCGCGGCGACAAGCCGCAGCTCTTGAACCGGCGTGACCGGCGGGACGACGTCGCTTTTGATTTTTTCGGCCGGATACACCGCATGGACCGTATGCCGGTAACCCTGCGCCACCGTCAGGAGGGTTGGCGTGACCGGATCGGCAAACGCACCCGCCCGGCACAGGGCAAGTGCCAGAAGAAGAGCCTGTTTTTGCATAAGGTTCCTGCCGCACACGACTACCGGGAGACGGGGGCGGTAAACCGCACGGCATACCAGTAGCGTTGATCGGGCACCGCCGAACTGCGTTTAAAAGCCGTGCATTCATTTGCCGCAACCCACCAATGCCCGCCGCGGACACACCGCGCGGTACCCGTGTCCGGGCCGATGGGATCGTCTTTGCCGGCCGGCAGAGCGGTATACCAATCCAGGCAGAACTCGGCGGCGTTCCCATGCATGTCATAGAGTCCCCACGGGTTGGGCGCGTACAGGCCAACCGGCGCGTTGCCCTCATCCGCCTCGGCCGTGGCAAAGTCCGGCTGCGCCCAGGTGGTCCCGTTCCAGATGGCGCCGCCGTCCCATTTATAGCGCCCCAGCGCGTTCAACCACTGGTTGGTCAGGTGGTTGGGCGCAATGACGTTCGCGGCGGGATCGCCATCGTTGAAAACCGTCTCCGTCCCCGCCCGGCACGCATACTCCCATTGCGCCTCGGTCGGCATGTCCAGAACGAGTTGATCGCCGATTTTGGCCCGGGCCTTGCCGATGAATCCGCCCGCCAGCACATTCGTGCCGCTCGAAGGCCAGTTGATCCCCTGGGCAACCGAACCCCGGACATAATCGTACGCCGAATAATCCATCGGCCGGTAATCCCGGATGTCCGCTTTTTTATACATGAAATACGTGTCGTATGAGCCGGTGATGCTCTTCCATTGCCCTTGCGTCGTCTCAAACACCGCCATGTAGAAATCTTTGGAGATGGCCACCTGGTTGGTGAATTGCCCTCCGCCGATCCCCATCGGGAAGGTCCCTTTGGGCACCCGCCGGAACACCATTTTGGTCGTTTTGTAGACCGGGTCATTCGTGACGCCCGTCCAGGCGAGCGTCGGATAGCCGTGCACCAGGTTCGTCACAATCGCACCGTACGCGCCCGACTCCAAATCCGCGCCGAACACTTTCGATGTCTGACCCGTCGCCAAATCGGCAATCAGATACAGATCCGGCTCCGTCAAGTCAAGCTGAACTCTGAACTGCGTGAGAAGCGAACCGTTCGCGTTCACGATTTTCGAGGGGTCGAGGACGATCCGTCTCGCGCCCTCCGTCACGCCGAAGACATCGCCTTCGAACGCCGCCTCGGTAACCGTCAGCGGCGTGTCGCCGTTATAAAGCTGGATCTGGACATCATACCGTTTTCCCACCGGCGCCGTGAGCACGTAATCGATATCCACAAGACGGCTCCACGGCCACCGCTGCCGGACCGTCATGCTGCTGATGGACGGGTCCTGAGCCAGGGCGCCCCATACGGCGCAGAAGGATAACCAGCAAACCATCACTTTTGTTTTCATCTCGCACTTCCCTTTCCGTTTTGAACTTGTTCTTCCTTCCCGCACTACCGCAGACTGATCAGCGTCCCTTGCGGAACGTATTCCAACACGGCATCCCAGTTCCCTTCCGTGCCGGGGAACGTCAGGGACAATTCATACACGCCATAACCGAACCCGCTGCCCTGCACCTTCCATCCGTAATACCCGGATGCCTGTTGCAGCCGGTTTGTCTGTGCCGGGCCATGGAGTTTCCGGATCACGAGCTGACTTTCCGGCGCGCCGGCGGTCGCCTGCGCCCATCCCGCGTCATAGGGCAAGACCCGGTTCTCCCGGACCTGCGTCCACAATCGCTCGTTCTGCGAGGCGTCCACCACCGTCTGGCCGAACGCGCCCGATAGGACCGCCAACCGCGCGCGCAACGTCTCGACAGGGTTCTCCTCCCCGTCCGTGAAGGTGAGGGTCAACTCATACACCTCCTCGGAATCCGGCCGTACGGAGGCGAACGCCTGCCAGACGCACCCGGAAACCGCTTCCTGGAAATTCGTCGTGAACTGCCTATTCATGCCGGTGACCCTCAATTCGGCGTGGGTTGCCGATTCAGGCCACTCCCATGCCAACGGCACCTCGTTGGTATGAATGGTGGTCCAGCGCCGATCCTCCCCCCAGGAAGTGTCGATCCTCGTCGGCGCGGAGAGGGCGGCAGCCCTTTCCGCCCCCATGGTGACCGCCGCCGCGGCCAGCACGGCCGCTCCAATCCTGTTTGTCATGGTCTTCTCCTCCTGTTTCGCAACGTTCACGGACGGTCGCACCCACGCCGTTTTCCTGAAAGGAATGTGTTGTGTGCGTTGCGGCTGCACAGCCTCGCGCGTCCGGCGCTCGCGGATGCGCCACGCCTCTTCCGGCTCGTACCGGACCCGCCATTCGTCGCCGATGCGCTTTGCCGCGTCCAGCGCGTCGGCGGGGTTTCTGATCGCGGCGTGCCCCGCCGCGCGGCGGAAGAGCCGTTGCGCCTCGGGCCAGTCCGAGGCGATCTTGATGACGGCCCCGCCCGGCGGCGCCAGAATCCCCTCGCCCGCCTCGCAGAGTCCCGCGCCGCACCCATCCGAATCATTCACCTGCACCGCGCCCTGAAAGACGAAGACCCGGCTGCCCGCGGCCGCGTCCGCCGAGACCGCGAAGACCGTGCCGATGTCCCACGCCTCGATCTGCGCCGTGCGGAGGATCAGCCCGTTGGCGCGCGGCGGCACCCAGGCGATCAGGCTGCCCCGCTCCAGCCGGGCCTCGCGTCCGTCCGCCGTCTCCAGCGTCAGCTCCAGCGGCCCGGAAAGGATCAGCTCCACCCCCGAGGGCAGTCCCACCCGCGCCATGCCGCCGCGCAGGCGCACGGTCCCCGGAAGGGTTCGCGGCAGATCCAGACCGGCCGAGCCGTCGTGGCACAGCACGGACACCGGCGGAAGAACCGGGCGCGGCGTCTGCGGGGAGGGGGCGCGCGCAACGAGCAGCGCGAGTCCGGCCCCGACCGCCAGCAGCGCGGCGGCGGCGAGACTTCCCATCCTGACCCGGCGCGGGAAACGGCGTGCGTTCCGCGGCGCGGTCCGTCCGCGCGCCGCAGGCACCGGCGCACGGAACCCGGCGTGATCCCCGGCCGCGTCCCCGCTTTCCTTGCGGGAGGTCAGCCAGGCATGCATGGCGACCTGCTCAAAGTACACCTGCGCCAATTCCGGATGCCCGCGCAGAAGCGCGTTGAAACGGGTGCGGTCCTCCGCCGAGGCGGTTTCGTCGATCACGGCCGCGGAGAGCCATTCGAACTCGTCCAAGAGCGGGAGGTCCGTTTTCATTCGCCTCCCCCCTGTTCGGCCGCGAGCCGGACACAGTCGGACAGAAGCTGCCGCGCCCGCATGAGCAGCAGCGAGACCGCGTTGGCGGAGCGCCCGATGCGCCGCGCCACAAGTCCGACCGGTTCACCCTTCAGATACCGGGAATCGACCACCTGCCGCAGGGTGTCCGGCAGTTTCCGGATGCAGGCGTCCAGATAGGAGAGATACCGTTCGGTCTCGAACGCCTCCTGCCCGCTGTCCGCCTGCTCCAGAAGCCTTTCAAACACGTCATCCTCGAAGACCAGGCGGTCCCGGCGCTGCCGGGTCCGGTAGGTCATCACCTCATACACCGCGATGCGTTTGGCCCACGGCATAAACGGGCGGGCCGAGTCATAGGTGCCGACCCGCCTGCAGATTTTGAGGTTGGTCTCCTGCAGGATGTCCCGCGCAGCCTGGGAATGCCCCGTGAGAGCGCAAATGTACGCATAGAGGGTTGCCTGAGCCGCGATCAGCTCAGTCATCACGAGCTCGTATGGTGTCCCGTAATCGACCATGGGCGTGTCTTCCCTCTTCGCTTCTATATTCTATAGACACTTCAGGCGGAAATCTTTCAAAAAAAAAACGCCGCCCCCGCATCGGCGGGAACGGCGTCTCGTGAGCGTCGGGCGAAGAGCGCTTACTTGGCGATGACTTTGGCCATCTCCAGCACCTTGTTGGAATAACCCCACTCGTTGTCGTACCAGGCCACGACCTTGACGAAGGTCGAGTCGAGCATGATCCCGGCCTCGGCGTCGAAGACCGAGGTCATGGACTCGCCGCGGAAGTCGGTGGAGACGACCTTGTCCTCCGTGTAGCCGAGAATGCCCTTGAGCTCGCCCGCGGCGGCCGCCTTCATGGCCGCCTTGATCTCCTCATACGAGGTCTCTTTCGCGAGCACCGCCGTCAGGTCCACGACCGAGACGTCGGAGGTCGGCACGCGGAACGCCATGCCGGTGAGCTTCTTGTTCAGCGCCGGGATGACCTTGCCGACCGCCTTGGCCGCGCCGGTGCTGGAGGGGATGATGTTCTCGAGGATGCCGCGGCCGCCGCGCCAGTCCTTCATCGAGGGGCCGTCCACCGTTTTCTGCGTCGCCGTGGCGGCGTGCACCGTGGTCATCAGGCCTTTGACGATGCCGAACGTGTCGTTCAGCACCTTGGCGACCGGCGCCAGGCAGTTCGTGGTGCAGGAGGCGTTCGAGATGATCGCCTGACCCGCGTAGCTCTTGTGGTTGACGCCGTAGACGAACATCGGGGTGTCGTCCTTGGACGGGGCCGACATGATGACCTTCTTCGCGCCGGCCTTGATGTGGGCGTCCGCGCCGGGCTTCTTGCCGTCCGGAGACTCTTTGGTCAGGAAGAGGCCGGTCGACTCGACCACGATGTCCGCGCCGACCTCGTCCCACTTCAGCGCGGCCGGATCCCGCTCGGCCGTCAGGCGGATCTTCTTGCCATTGACGATCAGATTATTGCCGTCGACCGACACCTCGCCCTGGAACCGGCCGTGGACCGAGTCATACTTCAGCATGTACGCCAGATAATCGGGATCCAGCAGATCGTTGATGCCGACGATCTCGATTTCCTTTGAGAAATTCTTGACCGCCGCGCGGAACACCATCCGGCCGATGCGGCCGAAACCATTGATACCAACCTTGATCGCCATGTTTTGTACTCCTTCGTTTACCTTGAGAATGCCGTGCCGGGTATTCCTGCCCGCAGACACGCCGCCCCGCCGCCGGTTACCGGCCATGCGACGGGGAAACACGCCTGCGCCCCTTGCATGAATGGGGGAAGAGGATACCCGTTCGACTGCCGCGCGTCAATTGCGAATGCGCGCCGATTCGCTCTTTTTCCATCGATTCAGGACGGCGAAAGCACCCGCCGTTTGCCGCGTTCAACCGATGCCGTCGAAGAGCGCGGTGGAGAGATAGCGTTCGCCGGCGTCGGGCAGGATGACCACGATGGTTTTGCCGGCGGACGCTTCCGAAGCGGCCAGCCGTGCCGCGGCCAACGCCGCGGCCCCCGAGGAGATCCCGACCAGCAGCCCCTCCTCCCGCGCCAGACGGCGGGCGAACTCGATCGCCTCGGGTCCGCTCACTTTCTCGACACGGTCAACCAGTTGCAGGTCCAGCGTCTCCGGAATGAACCCCGCGCCCAACCCCTGGATCTTGTGCGGCCCGGGTTTCAGTGCCTCACCCGCCAGCGCCTGAGTGATCACCGGGCTCTCCTCCGGTTCCACCGCCACCGAGAGGATCGCCTTGCCCCGAGTCTTCTTGATATAGCGCGAGATCCCGCTGATGGTGCCGCCGGTGCCGACGCCCGCGACCAGCACGTCAACCTTTCCTTCCGTGTCGTCCCAGATCTCGGGACCGGTCGTCTGCTCATGCACCGCGGGATTGGCCGGGTTCCTGAACTGCTGCGGCATGAAGTAGCGAACCGGATCCGAGGCCGCGATCTCCTCGGCTCTGGCGATCGCCCCTTTCATGCCTTCCGTGCCGGGCGTCAGCACCAGACGCGCCCCCAGCGCGGCCAGCACCCGGCGGCGCTCGATGCTCATCGTCTCCGGCATGGTCAGGGTCAGACCGTAGCCGCGCGCCGCGGCCACCGAGGCCAAGGCGATGCCGGTGTTGCCGCTCGTGGGCTCGATGATCTCGCCCCCCGGCTTCAGCACGCCGCGCCTTTCCGCATCCAGAATCATCGAGGTGCCGATGCGGCATTTGACCGAATACGCGGGATTGTGCGCCTCGAGCTTGGCGTAGACCCGGGCACCGGTGTCAGGCATGGAGCGGTTCAGCCTCACTAGGGGCGTCCTTCCGATCGACAATGCCAGGTTCTCGTATTGTAAAAGACTCATTTTTCCCCTCCTTCCGGTTTCGGTTTCTGACTGGCCCGCAACGCCTGATCCAAGTCCGCCTGGATGTCCTCCAGGTCTTCAAGCCCCACCGAGAAACGGATGTAGTCCGGCGTGACCCCGGTTGCGCGCTGCTCCGTTTCCGTAAGCTGCTGGTGCGTGGTCGAGGCGGGGTGGATCACCAGCGATTTCGCGTCGCCGATGTTCGCCAGGTGCGAGATCAGGCGCAGACTGTCAATGAACCGCACCCCGGCCTCGCGGCCGCCCCGGATCCCGAACCCGAGAATCCCGCCGAACCCGTGCTTGAGATATTTGGCGGCCACCGCATGGCTGGGGCTCTCCGGCAGTCCGGGGTAGTTGACCCACGTCACCAGCGGATGCCGCTGGAGCCATTGGGCCAGGGCCAGCGCGTTTTCGGAGTGGCGCGCCACCCGCAGCGGCAGGGTCTCCAGCCCCAGCAGGAACTCGCGCGCGTTGAACGGGCTCAGCACCGCGCCCGTGTCCCGCAGCCAGGTCAGCCGGATCTTGAAAATGAAAGCCACGTTGCCCATGCCCGGCACGTCATGCAGCGCGTCCCAGTACACGATGCCGTGATAACTGGGATCCGGTTCGGTGAACTCGGGAAAGTTGCCGTTGTCCCAGCGGAAACGGCCGGAGTCGACGATCACCCCGCCGATCGAGGTTCCGTGCCCGCCGATGTATTTGGTCGCCGAAGCCACCACAATGTCCGCGCCGTACCGGATCGGTCGCACCAGCCCGACCCCCACCGTGTTGTCCACCACCAGCGGCACGCCTGCCTCGTGCGCGATCTTTGCGAGCGCCTCGAAATCCGGCACGTCCAGCTTGGGATTACCGATCGTCTCCACGTAAAGCGCCCGGGTCTTGCCGGTGATTTGCCTCCGGAACGACTCGGGGTCGCGCGAATCCGCGAACACCACCTTGCGGCCCAGCTTCGGGAAGGTATGGTGGAAGAGCTGGTAGGTGCCGCCGTACAGGTTGTCGGCGGCAACGATCTCATCCCCCAAACGGGTGATCCCCAGCAGCGCGTAGGTGATCGCCGCCTGTCCGGAGGCGGTCGCCAGTGCGCCCGTGCCCCCTTCCAGCGCCGCCACGCGCTTTTCGAACACATCCGTCGTCGGATTCATGAGCCGCGTGTAAATGTTGCCGAAATCCTTGAGCGCGAAAAGATTCGCCGCGTGTTCCGCGCTTTTGAACACATACGCCGCCGTCTGATACAACGGCACCGCGCGCGATCCGGTCACCGGATCCGGTTCCTGTCCCGCATGCAGGGACAACGTGTGCAGACCTGTATGAACCTCTTTCACGTTCCGCCTCCTTTTCCGTTTGAAACTCTTTTTTGTCTATCGATTTAATAGTGAATATAACACGATCCCCTCCCGGGCGCAATAGGAATCCGATTTTTTTTGCAACAATTTTTGAAAAAGTCGTCCCCTGTCTTGTTCAATTAAGGAAACAACTCCTAAATCCTCCTGCCTCCCTTCTCCTTGGGTGTGATTCCGTTTTCCGGAATCACACCCGGCGGCTTGCATCCCGTTCCGCGCCCCGGTATGCTTATGTTTTTTGCAGCCCATATCCTTTTTATCTTATGAAGAACGCTTTTCTCGCTTCCGAATGCCCCCCTGTTCCGGCCGGCGGCGCCGCCTTTCATGTGATCCCCGCGCCGATGGAGCTCAGCGTCTCGTACGGGCAGGGCGCGCGAAGGGGCCCGGCCGCGATTTTGGCGGCCTCGCAGCAGCTCGAAGCCTGTGACGCCGAAGGGTTCCTCACCCCCGCGGACATCCACACGCAGCGTCCCGTGGCTCCCCGCAGCCGCTGTCCGGAGGCCTGGATCGCGGCGGTGGAAAAGCGGGTGGCGCAGGCCCTCGCCTGCAACGCCGTGCCGGTTTTGCTCGGGGGCGAGCACACGGTGTCGCTCGGCGCGGCACGCGCCTTCCGCGCGGCGCGCGATCCCGTCGGCTTCATCCAGTTCGACGCGCACGCCGACCTGCGCGACACATATGAGGGCTCGCCGCTGTCGCACGCCTGCGTGATGCGGCGTATCCACGAGATGGGCTTCCCCTGCCTGCAGATCGCCACCCGCGCGGTCTCGCCCGAGGAACGGGAGTACCGGAAGGCCCATCGCGGCTCGCTCTCGTTTTATGACGCGCGCGTCATCGCGGACGGCGGCATGACCCGACGATTCCTCCCGCGCGGCTTTCCGAAACGGGTTTACGTCACATTCGATCTGGACGGGCTTGACCCCGCCGTGCTGCCGGCCACCGGCACGCCGGTGCCCGGCGGGCTTTTCTGGTATGACGCGATCCGTATCCTGCGCCGCATCGCCGCTACGCGCGTCATCGCAGGACTGGATGTGGTCGAACTCGCGCCGAACCGCGCGGCGCCGCACGCCGATTTCACCGCCGCGCTGCTGACGCAAACCCTGATGGGTTTCGCCGCGGCTTCCCTTCCGCAGTAACCCCGGAATCCGTCATGGCCCTTTTTTCCCTCAGAAAGGCGAGCGTCCAATACGGCGGCCCGGCCGTATTGGACCAGGTCAGCCTCAGCATCGAGCCGGGTGACCGCGCCTGCGTCACGGGCCGCAACGGCGAAGGCAAATCGACCCTGCTGAAGCTGATCGCGGGCCTCCTCACCCCGGACACCGGGGAGGTGATCCGCCAGCCCGGCCTGCGGGTGGCCTACCTTTCCCAGGATGTGCCGGGCGATCTGTGCGGCACGGTGGCCGAGATCGCCGGGGCGGGAATCGTCGGCAGCGGGGCTTGCCACACCCACCATCCCGGCGCGGCGCGGTACCTTTCCCAACTGGGGCTGGACGGCGCGGCGCGTTTCAACACGCTCTCGGGCGGCTTGCGGCGGCGCGCGCTGCTCGCGCGCGCGCTCGCCGCGGAGCCGCACCTGCTGCTGCTCGACGAACCGACCAACCATCTCGACATCGACGCGATCGAGTGGATGGAAACCTTCTTGCGGCGCAGTCCCTGCGCCTGCCTGTTCGTGACGCATGACCGCGCCTTCCTGAAACGCGTCGCCACGCGGGTGCTGGATCTCGACCGCGGCCGGCTGGCGGGATGGGATTGCGATTACGACACCTTCCTGCGGCGCAAACGGGAGCTGCTCGACGACGAGGCCGTGTACTGGTCGCGCCAGACGCGTAAACTCGAACAGGAAGAGGCCTGGCTCCGGCGCGGGGTCAAGGCCCGCACGACCCGCAACGAGGGCCGCGTGGCCGCGCTGCTCCAGTTGCGCGAGACCTTCCGCCAGCGCCGCACCGCCCCGGGCGTCAGCCGGTTCCAGCTTGATCTGGAGACCTCTTCCGGCGAACAGGTGCTCAAGGTCTCGGACGTCTCCTTCGCCTATCCCGGAGGGGCGCCCGTGGTCCGCGGGTTTTCCGCCAAGATCCTCCGCGGCGAGCGGATCGGCATCATCGGCCCCAACGGGTCGGGCAAGACCACCCTGCTCAACCTGCTGTGCGGCCGCCTCACCCCGGATTCGGGCAGCGTGCAACCCGGCGCGCGGGTGGAGATCGCCCTGTTCGACCAGCTCCGCGCCGCCCTCGATCTCGACCGGACCGTCCAGCAAAACCTGGCGGAAGACCGCGAGGAGGTGACGGTCGGCGGCGTGCGCAAACACGTGTTCGGCTATCTCGGTGATTTTCTCTTCACCCCGGACCGGGCGCGGACCCCCGTGCGGGCGCTCTCCGGCGGAGAGCGCGCCCGGCTGCTGCTGGCCAAACTTTTTCTGCAGCCCGGCAACCTGCTGATCATGGATGAGCCGACCAACGACCTGGACCTGGAGACGCTGGAGCTTCTGGAGGAGCAATTGCTGAATTATGCCGGAACCCTGCTGCTGGTCAGCCACGACCGGACCTTCCTCGACAATGTGGTCACCGGCACGTTCGTGCTGGACGGGAGCGGCAGGATCGAACTCTATCCCGGCGGATACTCCGACTGGCTGCGCCAACGACCCGAGCCGACAGCCCTGCCCGCTGCGGACGCGGACGATGCGCCGGACGCGCTCCCTGCGCGCACCCCGCCTTCGGAACGCCGGCGCGAGCGCCTCACCTTCAAACAGCAGCGCGAGCGGCAGACGCTTCCCCAACGGATCGAGTCGCTGGAAACCGAGATCGCCTCGCTGCACCACGCCCTGAGCGACCCGAAACATTACCGGCAGGAGCCGGACGCGACCCGTGAGGCCACCCGCCGCCTCGCGCAGGCCGAGGCTGAACTCGAAGCCGCATTCGAGCGGTGGGCGGAACTCGAAGCGCTTGCCGAACGGCTGGAAAAATGAAATAGTGACCGCGTCATGCGAATCCCGACCGTACCCGCAAGCCTGTCCCCGCGTCTGACCCCTCCGCGAATCATGGCGTTGGGATTCGGCGCGGCGATCCTCCTGGGCACGCTGATTCTCTGCCTGCCTGCCGCCACCCGTGACGGGACGGCCCTGTCCACGCTCACGGCCCTCTTCACGGCCACCAGCGCGACCTGCGTCACCGGTCTTTCCGTGATCGACATCGGGACAAGACTATCCCCCCTCGGCCAACTCACCGTACTCGCGCTGATCCAGCTCGGCGGGCTCGGCATCACGGTGTTCGGCACTTTCATGCTCGTTCTGCTCGGCCAGCGTCTCAGTGTCCGGAACGAATTTGCCGTCATGGACGTGTACGGCGTCGAAAGCGTGCGCGGACTTCGTTCCCTTGTCCTCTGGACCTTGGGCTTCACGCTCTTTTTCGAAGGCCTGGGGACGCTGGTCTTGTGGTCCCGCCCCGGAAACCCCGCCTCCGTCGGAACCCTGCCGCACAACATCTCCCCGCGGTTGTTCGATGCGTTTTTCCATGCCGTGAGCGCCTTCTGCAACGCCGGATTCTCGCTGCACGGCGACAGCCTGACCGGGTTCCGCTCCGACCCGGTCTATGTGGCGGTCATCGGGATCCTGATCCTCGCGGGCGGCATCGGATTCCTCGTCCTCTTCAACTTCGTCTCCCTCCGGTTCTGGCGCCGGAACCTGAAGACGCGGGGGCGCCTCACCCTGCACACGCGGACCGTGCTGACCGCCACCGCCGTTCTGATCGTTGCGGGCACGCTGTTTTTCCTGATCCAAGAGCGCGCCAACACGCTGGCGGGACTGCCGGCCGGCACCCGATGGGTCTGCGCGCTCTTTCAGAGCATCACCCCCCGTACCGCAGGTTTCAACATCGTGCCGATGGGACAAATCCATGAGCACACCCGTTTTCTCACCATCCTGCTGATGCTGGTCGGAGGCTCGCCCGGTTCCGCGGCGGGCGGAGTGAAAACCACCACGCTCGCCGTCCTGATCGCGACGGTGGTTTCCCTGTGCCAGGGACATCGCGAAACCGTCCTGTTCGGCCGTACCCTGCCGCACGCCGTTGTCCGCGAATCCCTGGTGATCATCACCCTGTTCGGCACGCTGATCCTCACCGCCTACGGCCTGTTGCTCTGGACGGAAATGCCGCTCCGGCCGGGTGACGCCTCGGCCCTTTTTTTCGAGACGGTCTCGGCATCCGCGACCGTCGGGCTCTCGATCGACCGCACGCCCTCCTTGTCCGCGGCGGGCCGCTGTGTTATGATTTTCTGCATGGTTGCCGGACGCCTCGGCCCCCTGACCCTGGCCCATCTGATCGGCACCCGGGACCGGGAACCGCTCATCCGGTACCCGACGGAAGATCTCGTGGTGGGCTGACGCGCCCGCCGGGCCCCTGCGGCACCGCGGCGACAAGGAGATGCGATGAACCGACACCCCGACACCCTTTGCGTACAGGAGGGCTGGCAACCGAAAAACGGCGAACCGCGCGTCCTGCCGATCTTTCAGAGCACCACGTTCCGCTATGAGAGCAGCGAGCAGGTTGGCGATCTGTTCGACCTCAAATGCCCGGGCCATTTCTACACGCGCCTGAGCAACCCCACCACCGAGGCCGTGGAGAAAAAAGTCGCGGCCCTTGACGGCGGGGCCGGCGCCCTCATGACCTCCTCGGGGCAGGCCGCCGCGCTGATCGCGATCCTGAATCTCTGCAACAGCGGCGATCACTTCATCGCCTCGTCCGCGCTCTACGGCGGCACCACCAACCTGTTCGGCGTCACGCTCAAGAAACTCGGGATCGACGTGACCTTCGTCAATCCGGCGGCATCCGGGGAAGAACTGCAAACGGCACTCCGCCCCAACACCCGCGCGGTGTTCGGGGAGACCCTTGCGAACCCCGCGCTCACGGTGCTGGACATCCGCGCGTTCGCGCGGTTCGCGCACGCCAACGGCATCCCGCTGATCGTGGACAACACTTTCCCCACCCCGGTGCTCTGCCGGCCCATCGATTTCGGCGCGGACATCGTGACTTACTCCACCTCCAAATACCTCGACGGCCATGCCGTCGCGCTGGGGGGCATGATCGTGGACAGCGGCCGCTTCGACTGGAAGGCCAGCGGCCGGTTCCCGGGGCTGACCGAACCGGACCCCTCCTATCACGGGCTGGTGTATACGGAAGCCTTCGGTCCCGCGGCTTTCATCGCCAAGGCCCGCGTCCAACTGATGCGCGACCTCGGCAGCGCGCCGTCACCGATGAACGCGTTTCTGCTGAATCTCGGCATGGAGACCCTGCATCTGCGGATGGAACGTCACTGCCGCAACGCCGAAGCCGTGGCCGCCTTCCTGTCGCGCCATTCCGCCGTGTCGTGGGTCAACTATCCCGGCCTGGCCTCGCCGGCGGACGCCGCGCGGGTCAAGACCTACCTGCCCCGCGGCGCAGGCGGCGTCATCACCTTCGGGCTCCGCGGGGGTCGCGAAGCCGCGGTCCGTTTCATGGACAGCCTGAAACTCGCCGCCATCGTCGTGCATGTCGCCGACGCGCGGACAAGCGTGCTGCACCCCGCCAGCACCACCCATCGTCAACTCACGGACGCGCAACTGGCCGCCGCGGGCATCCGCCCGGAACTGGTCCGGCTCTCGGTCGGCATCGAACACCCGGATGACCTCATCGCGGATCTCGATCAGGCCCTGACAACCTGCTGAAGACGCGGCATGCCGGTGCCGCGTCCGGAAGGGAACCCCACAAAACATGAAACGCATCGGGATCATCGGAGCGGGACGGTTCGGTTCCGCGCTCATCGAGCATCTCGCCGCCAGCGGAACCGAAATCCTCCTGCTGGATCACAGCACGGACCGCGTTCAGCATTTCGCGGAATTCGTTACCCGGTCCGTCGCCGGGGACGCCACGCAGGCGCGGACATTGCAGGATGCGGGATTCCAGCACTGCGACGTGATTGTCGTGGCGATCGGCAGCAATCTGGAAGGCAGCATCCTGGCCACGGTGAACAGCAAGGAACTTGGTGTGCCGACTGTCGTCGCCCGCGCCAATTCCGTGCAGCACGGCACGATCCTGCGGCGCGTCGGCGCCGACATGGTGATCGACCCGAACCGCGATTCCTCGCGCCGCCTCGGCCGGTTCCTGTTGTCGAAAGCGCCCATCGATCTTTTCGAGGTTTCCGACGGGTTCAGTCTCGCGGAGATCGATGTGCCGGAAGCCCTGCAAAACAAGACGCTCGCCCAAGCCGCTGTGCGCAAAAAATTCGGCGTGACCGTTCTCTGCGTCCGGCGTCAGGCGGAAGACCCCGCCAAGCCGCGGATTGCCATCATCCCGGCTGCGGATGAGGTGATCCTGCCGACCGACAAACTGCTGATTTTCGGCGAGGCCAAACGCATTGCCGCTCTGGCATGACATGGAGACGCTTTGGGGATGCTGACATGCCTTCTTTCCGTTATCTCTTCGGACCGGTCACCTCCCGGCGGTATGGCCGCTCGCTGGGCGTGGACCTGGCCGTGCCCAAGACCTGCACCCTCAACTGCCGGTTCTGCCAACTCGGGCCCACCCCCACAACCACGGTGACCCGCACCGCATCCCCGCCCCTCGGCGCGGTGCTCGGGGAGTTGCGCGCCTGGCTGGCCTCGGGACAGACCGCGGCGTTCATCACCGCCAGCGGTTCGGGCGAACCCACCCTGCACCGCGGGTTCGGCGATCTGTTGCGTTTCGCGCGCGACGAGACCCCCTGCCGCTCTTTGCTGCTCTCCAACGGCACGCTGTTCGGGCTGCCGGAGGTCCGGCGCGAGGCGGCGCGGGCGGATGTGGTCAAACTCTCCCTGCACGCGTGGGACCAGGCTTCCTTCGAACAGGTCACGCGACCGCACCCGTCCCTCCGGTTCGAAACGATTCTCAACGGGTACCGGGCGTTCCGCCAGGAGTTCGGCGGACGGATCGATCTCGAGGTTTTCCTCATTCCCGGGGTGAACGACGCCCCCGAACAGGCGCAGCGGATCGCCGCCCTCGCCCGGCAGTTCGCCCCGGACAGCCTGACGCTCAACACCGCGGTCCGTCCGCCGGCCGACACCGGCGTCACCGCCTGCCCGCAGGACCGCCTGCGCGCGCTCGCGCCGCTGTTCGGACCCGACACCCTGATCAGCGGCGCCGAGCCGGCCACCGCCCCCGTGGCCTTGACCGCCGACGCGGTCGCGTCCCTGGTCAGCCGCCATCCGGTCTCGCTGAAATCCCTGGCCGCGACCTTCGCTTTGACGGAAGAAGAGATGCGCGCGCGCTTGGCCCCGCTGGCCGCGCAGCGCGTCCTCCGCCTGTTTGAGACCCGCGGCACGGTCTTCGCCGGCCCCCCGGTGTCAGAAAATCAGGAGCCCGACGGCGGTCCCGCCCAGCAGAATCACAACCGGCGAGACGCGGGTGAAGGCGGTCAGTAGAAACGCCGCGGCAAGCAGTGCGCCGGCGCGGGCGTCCGGTGCCTGAGACAGCCATTCTCGGACCGGATCAGCCCAGAGGCAGTTCACCCCCAGCAGCAGGGCGGCGTGGATCACCAGACCGGTCACCAGCGGGCGCAGGAAGGTGAAGACACTCACGAGGCACGGGTGCTCCTTGTTCCGCATCCAGAAGGCTCCGAGCAGATTGATGCAGAGCAGCGAAGGGGCGCACACCGCCAACGTGCCGACCATTGCTCCGGCCACCGCCAGCCAGACCGCGCCCGGATATTCGGCGCCCACCACACGATACCCGACAAACGTGGCCGTGTTGACCGACATGGGACCGGGTGTCATCTGCGCGATGCCGAGAATGTCCAGAAACTGGCGATTGCTCAGCCACCCCCGACCGACCATCTCCTGCTGGATGATCGGGATCATCGCCAGCCCGCCCCCCACGGTCAGCAGGCCGATTTTACAAAACACCGAGGCGAGTTTGAGCAGCAGGTTCACGCCAGCCCCCCGCCGTTTTCCGCATCAGCACCGGGCCCGCGCACACCCTTCCGCGCTCCGTATCCGATCAGCCCGGCGGTCACGCCCAGCAGAATGACGGTCACCGCGCTCACTCCGGCCCCCAAGACCAGCGCCGTGGTCACCAGGCACACCGTCAACCCCAACCGCGTCCGGCGGGTCCGGTCGAACATCGTGTACGCGACACCCAGCATCATCCCCGCCACAGCGGGCCGCAACCCCGCCATGGCGCGCTCCAGAAACGGCATGCCCGCCAGCCGGTCCACGGCCACCGCATACGCCAGAATCACGAAAAAGGGGGCGCACACCACACCGAGCGTCGCCGCCACCGTCCCGCGGAATCCGCGCAGGCGGTGTCCGATCAGCATCGCCGTGTTCACCGCGATCACCCCGGGCACCAGTTGGGCCATCGCGTAATAATCCGCCATCTCCTCGAAGCGGCACCACCCGCGCCGGTTCACCACCTCCCGCTCGATCAGCGGGAGCATCGCATACCCGCCCCCGAACAGGAGCGCGCCCACACGCGCGAAACTCGCGAAAATCGCCGCGAGCCGCGGGACATCCGTTTTCACCGTCATCCGCACCCTCCGAAAGGCCTCGCCGCCGTCATGTCCCGCTCACTCCCCGCGGAAGATCGGCTTCAGATGCCGCGTCAGAAGATTTTCCGTGACATGGCGCGCAACGGTTTCGCGGTTTTCCTCCACCGCCGTCCGGTACCGATCCCCCAATTCAGCGGCCACCTTGTAGGCCACATGGATGAACTGGCGGAAGTCCGGATTGAAATGCACGCCGCCCGGCACGTTCCGCAGCGCGGCCGCAAACTGTCCGCCGTTCCAGGACGCCACCTCGTCCGGCGCGGGCAGCCGTTCCGGGGAGACGTCCAGCACCGTCGCGTAGGGACCGCACAACTCGTCAAAGCGCGGCAGGGCTTTCAGGTAGATTTCCTTGGCGATCGCCAGTCCCCCGCCGCCGGACACGGCCAGCCCCGTGACCTCCTCCAGCCAGGTGGTGCCCGCCGTTTTCACATGCACTCCGGCACCCCGCGCCTGAAGCGTCCGCGCCACATACGGGTAGATCGAGAACTTGTCGCTGCCGGAATGGATGCTGAGTTTCAGATTCCGGGGCAGGCCGAAATGCCCGACCGCATGCCGCACGACACACACATCCGCATCAAACTCGCGTCCAAACACCGCCGCGTCACCGGCGTAATCCACCCCCTTGTTGAACCGTCCGGTGAATTTCGGCGCGATCGTCTGCGCCGGGATTTGCTCCTCGGCGACCGCCGCCAGGATCACCAGCAGCATCTCGGGGGTCTGCGGCTGCGCCGTCTCATCCATCGAGATCTCCGTGATAAACGGCTCTGCGCCCTTGAGCTCCGCGATGTGCCGGTAGAGCCGTCCCGCCTGACGGATCGCAAACAGCGTGCCGCGCACAATCTCCGCCAAATGCGGCTTGGTCAGGGTCACGGGCTCCTCCAGCCCCTCGACCGCATGCGACCCGATCAGCTCCCCGTGCCGCGCCACAAACCCGTAGATCTCCCCCTCATCGGTCGTCTCCCCCATGTAATCCGCCACATCCAGGGTAAAAAAATCGGAAGACGCGATAAAGCCGTCGACCGTGGCGAGGCTGATGTGATCCGCATCCACATGATACGGCGCCGTCCATCCCGCTTTCGCCACCGCCGCATCCGCCTCCCGGCGCACCGACTCCGGCCGGGTGCCGATCGTCTTGTGCTCCCGGTTGGATTTGTTCCAGACCGGCACCACCTCCATCCCGCATTGCCCGCGGAACCGCTTGAACGCCTCAAGCTGCGCCTCGCCCTGGCACCCGAACCGGTCACCGATCCCCATCGAATATTTCGCCAACGGTTTCATCTCGCCTCCTCAATCCGGCGGGGAAGACTCATTCAATCCGCCGGGAACGCGATATAGTGTCGCATATCTTCCGGGGCGGGGCAATCTTGCCCGAGGGCCCGCGGCGAACAGGAATCGGATTGCTTTTCCGGTGCGGAACAGGGAAACTGGGAATTCACCCTGAGGAGTGACCCGTGATGACCGTGCCGAACCGGCAGGCGTACGACCTGCGTTATGTCTGAAGAATCTGCCTGGTGGCGGCACGTGCCTGAAACGAAAGGCAAAACCCTGGAGGCGATCGAACATGAGTGGACGGACTGATTCTCTCCCCGTATGGGTTCTTTGCGCCATGGCGGTGGCCGGCCGCGCCGCCGACACGCTCCCGCTCGACGGGGAGTGGCGGTTCCGATTGGACCGCGAGGATGCCGGCGTGACCGGGGCCTGGCACGGCACACCCCTTCCCGGAAGGATCCGGTTGCCCGGAACCCTGGCCGCGCAGGGGATCGGAGACCCGGTGGGCACGAATACGCCCTGGACCGGGAGCATCATCGACCGCTCGTTCTTCACGGATCCGGCGCACGAGAAAGATCGCCTGCCCGGATGCGTGAGGATCCCGTTCTGGCTCACCCCGGATTCGTATTACGCGGGGGCGGCATGGTATCAGCGGGAAGTCAGCATTCCCGAAGCGTGGCGCGGCAAGCGCGTCACGTTGACGCTTGAACGTCCCCACTGGGAAACGCGCGTCTGGCTGGGCAACCGCCCCTTCGGGCCGCAGAACAGCCTGTCGGCCCCGCACGAATACGATTTCGGTTTGGTCGAGCCGGGACGGCATGTCCTGACGATCCGTGTGGATAACCGCATGATCCTCATGATCGGCGAGAACTCCCACAGCGTCAGCGACCACACGCAGGGGAATTGGAACGGCATGGTCGGGCGCATCGAGATGCGGGCCACCCCGCCGGTGTGGATCGACAACATCCAAGTCTACCCCGGCACCGTCCCGCTCACCGCCCGGATCGCGGTCAGACTGGGAAATTGCACCGGAACGGCCGGTACGGGCCTTCTGTCGGCTTCGGTCTCCGGTCCGGCCTCCGCCGGGGAGTCCGTAACGCGGGCGCCGGTCGTTTGGGATGCGTCGGGGGGCCGCGCCGAATTCGAGGTCACCCTGTTGCCGGGCTCCGCATGGGATGAGTTTGAACCCCGCTTGCGCCGCCTGACCGTCAGCCTGGACAAAGCAGGTGATTCCGGCGGCGCGGGGGACCGCCGCACCGTGACGTTCGGGCTCCGCGACTTCGCCGCCCGCGGCACACGCTTCACCCTCAACGGACGCCCGCTTTTCCTCCGCGGCACGCTGGATTGCTGCGCCTATCCCAGAACCGGCCACCCGCCGATGGATCTTGCGGAGTGGAAACGCATCATCGGCGTGGTCAAGGCGCACGGGCTGAACCTGATCCGCTTTCACTCGTGGTGCCCGCCCGAAGCCGCGTTCGCGGCCGCGGACGAGCTGGGATGCTACCTGCACGTCGAAGTCCCGCTGTGGGCCAACAACTCCGCCAAACTCGGCGACGGCGATCCGGTGGACGCCTGGATTCACGAGGAGACAGAGCGCATCCTGGACGCCTACGGCAATCATCCGTCGTTCGTGCTGATGGCCTGCGGCAATGAGCCCGGCGGCAAGCACCAGAAGAGCTATCTCGCGCAATGGGTCCTCCGCCACAAAAGCCGCGACCCGCGCCGGCTGTTCACCAGTGCGGCCGGATGGCCGGAGCTGCCTGAGAACCAGTGGCAATGCCTGCCCGGACCGCGCATCCAGGGTTGGGGTGAGGGCCTGAAATCCGTCATCAACGCCCAGCCCCCCTCCACGGCCTTCGACTACCGCGCGTTCATCGACAAGCGTGACGCGCCCGTCGTGAGCCACGAGATCGGACAGTGGTGCGCGTACCCGAATTTTGCGGAGATCGTCAAGTACACGGGATATCTCAAACCCCGGAATTTCGAAATCTTCCGCGACCGTCTCGCGGCGCGCGGGCTCGCGGAACAGGCGCGCGATTTCCTTGCCGCCTCCGGCAAACTCCAGGCACTCTGCTACAAGGCCGACATCGAGGCGGCGCTGCGCACGCCGGGCATGGCCGGCTTTGAGCTGCTCGGCCTGAGTGACTTTCCCGGCCAAGGCACCGCGACGGTCGGCGTGCTCGACCCGTTCTGGGAGGGGAAAGGCTATATCACGCCTGACGCGTACCGCCGGTTCTGCAACGCCACCGTACCGCTGGCCCGGCTGGCCAGACGTGTCTTCACCACCGCGGATACGCTGGAGGCGGATCTGGAGGTCGCGCATTTCGGACCGCGGCCGCTCGCGGACGCGACGATAGCGTGGTCCCTGCAGGATGACCGCGGCATCCCGGCGGCTCACGGCACACTGCCACCGCGCACGATCCCGTTCGGCAACGGGCACGCGATCGGCCGTATACGCGTCCCCCTGAATGCCCCGCCGGTGCGCGCGCCGGCCCGGTACCGGCTGACCGTGAACATCCGGGGCACGCCGTTCGAAAACGACTGGGGTGTCTGGGTCTACCCGGAACAACCCGAGCTCCCGTCCTTATCCGGCGTGACGATTGCGCACGGATGGGACGCCTCCGCCCAAGCGGCGCTGCAAGCCGGAGGCCGGGTGCTACTGCTCTTGCCCCCGTCACGCGTGCGCAACTTCCCGGACCCCCGGAATCGGGTCACGCCCGGTTTCTCCAGCATCTTCTGGAACACGGCCTGGACGCGCCGGCAGCCGCCGACGACGCTCGGCATCCTCTGCGACCCGGCACACCCGGCCCTGGCCCGTTTCCCCACGGACTTCCACAGCGACTGGCAATGGTGGCATCTCATCACGCGCGCCGCACCGATGATTCTGGATGACCTGCCGCACGGCGTCAGGCCCATCATCCAAGTGATCGACGACTGGGTGACCGCCCATAAACTCGCGCTGGTCATCGAGGGCCGCGTGGGCAAAGGCCGCCTGCTCGTCTGCAGCGTGGACCTTTCCGCGGATGCCGGGAAGAACCCGGTGGCGCGCCAGTTCCGCGCGAGCCTGCTCGCCTATGTGGCGGGCGAAGCGTTCAGGCCCGCTGCGGCGCTCACCGCGGCGGACATCGCCCTTCTCTCCGAAACCCCGACAGAATAGAACCGTTTTGTTTAATTTAAAGCATAACCGTTCCGGGTAGGGACGCCTCCCCGAGGCGTCCGCAGTGCGCAGCGGCGGTTTCGGGGAAACCGCCCTACCTGACATCCGCCAACGGCCATATTTACCTTAAACCGCTCAAACCCGTGAACCCCGCGCAACAGGCGGGAGGACTCTGGGCCGGGACATGCTTTTACCGAGAGGGGGCGCTCACCTGTCCGTGAACCGGAAGGCGTAGAGATCCGCGTCTTTCAGCGCAAACCGCAGGCGGACCGGTTTCCCGGCCAGCGCGCTCACGTCTGAGCCCTTCCCCTTCCAGGCCACCGTAAACTCGATGTGGTCGCCGAAGATGGGGAAGCATTCCTCCATCGAGTAACCCGGAACGGGTGTGCCGTCCGGATGCTGGATTTCCACCCTCAGCTCGCCCGCCGCGCTGGTCCCGAAATTGAGCGACAACGCGCGGCCGTCGAAGATCAGCGGGACGGTGGTCAGCCCGCCGCCGCGGGCCGACGCCTGCGCGGAAACGAAGCCGTCCAGCCGCAGCGTGCACCGCCGGATCCGGGTCGCGTTGCCCTCGAAGTATCCCTCCGTGGCGTACAGGCTGATCTCATTCGGCGCGTCCTCCAGAACGGAAGGCAACTCCAGCATGCCCCAAAAGAGAAAGTTGTCGCCATAGACCCAGCTCTCTTTGATCCGCGGCCCGGGACGGAGAAAGGCCTCGTTCCAGCACGTGACCCGCGTGCCGTCCCGGCTGGCGAGCAGCACGGCGTCGGTGACGGCCGTGCCGTGGCGGTCCTCGAACTTGTGACGGGCCTCCCGGCGGGCGTAGCCGGGCAAGGCCCGCATCGCGGGCAGATCCCACGAGTTCGTGCCGCGGTAATGATACCGCATCGGAAACCCCAGAATGATGTGCGGCGCGCGATAGTAGGGCTGCATCTGATTGGTGTAGAACTCATACCGCAAATCCGAATCCAGCTCGATGAGCCGCCCGGCCGGAAAGTTCAGGATGTCCTCGCTCTCCGAGGTCCGGATCGAGCGCAGGCCGTTGCGGGTCCCGCGGTAATAAACCCGGTACTTGCGGATGTTCTGATCCCAGAAAATCAGGTTCTGGGAATCGAACGAGCCGTCTTCGATAATGGCTTTCTCACTCAGGAGGCGGAAACGGAGCCCGTCACCGGACGCCATGATAAAAAGACCGCGGGGAGGTTTGATGGACGGACGGGCCACGACCATCTTGTACCGCTGATCCGGCGGACAAGCCGGATTCGTGTCCAGAAAAACCACCGAGTGCGCCGGGCACCCTTTGACCGGCTCCAGCATCTTCCGGTTCAGGATGATGTTGTTGCTGGTGCTGCCCTGAAATTCGCAGATCCCCAATTCCGGCCGCGTCCACCGGATCCCGTCCGCGCTCTCCGCGTAACACAGCACCCACTCGTGCTGAGCGAGCGTGGTGTCGTGGATCCCCAGGCTCTTCCCGTAATGAAGGCCGCGGTAGTACATGCGGTACTTGCCGTTGTCGGCGAACACGGACTGGAACCCGGAAGCGTTGCCCTCCCACGGCCTGTCGGTCTCGAACACGATCTCCCGCCGCTCCGGCCGGTGCAGGACCCGGCGCAGGTCACCCGAGGTCGCGGCGATTATCGCGCCGTCCGCAAACAATTCGCGCCGTCCGCCGATGTGGACGGCGGGGCCGGCGCCGCCGTCCCCGTCCTGTTTGCCGAACCATTGATCCAGCGCGGTCTGTAACCCGTCATGCGTGTCGGGCAGCGCGGCGATCCAATCGAGGTCATGCGCCCGCACCGCCTCACGCAGCCGGGCCGCACCCTCGCGCTGCCCGGGCGTGAGACCGGACAGGATCAGCTCCGGATCGACCCCGACAACAGTCCACGGCGATCCGGCGAACGGCAGCGCCCAGTTGACGAACCAGGAGAGCTGCCGGACGGCAGTCTCCCCGTCACCGAAGCCCAAGGCCTGCGGCGCCAGAGTCAGGAACACCAGATCCGGCTTCGCCCCCCGGATGCGCTTGTTTCCGGCCACCGCCTCATCCAACGTCACGGCCCCCTCGGCAACGGGCAGCACCGTGATTTTGGCTGACGGAAACCGCCGCAGCACCATGGTGCGGACTGCGGACGCCAGGGGCGCGGAGGCCATCAGCCGGACCGGTCCGCCCGCTTTCAGGCGTGTGATCAGCGCCCCGCAGACCGGCTGCTCCGCCGTGACGTCAGCCAGCGAAACCGCCTTGCCGGAGATCGTCCGCGCGACCTGTTCCGCCATGCGCTTGTGGCCGGCCATCGAGGGATGGATCGTTTCGCTCATCATCAGACGCCATGCGCTGGCATCCGTCTGCCGGATCTTCTCCCATTCGGCATAAATGTCCGCCACCGGCGCCTGAAGCTCCGCGCCCACGTGACGGATCACTTCCGCGAACGCGCCGATCCGTTCCGGCGGACGGTGGGGAACCGCCTCGGGATAGACCGGGTTCTGCGTGCACAGAATCACCTCCGCCCCTGCCGCGCGGCAGGTTTCCGCAATCTTTTTGAGGCGCTCGGCAAAAGTCTTGCGCACCGCCTCGTCCTTCTCCGGCGCGGCCGGACCGTAAGCCAAATCATTCATGCCGAACATCACAACCACCAGTTGGGGCCGGTACGCCAGCACATCCTTCTCGATCCGCCTCACCCCCCCAAGGGAAGAGTCTCCGCTCACGCCCGCGTTGAACACCGTCACGTCCGCCTTCGGATAGAGCCGGTTGAGCGCGATCTTGAGCATCTCCGGCCACGCCCGCCGTCCGCCGCTGTGATAATACACGCCGGTGATGCTGTCGCCGAAACAGACGATGCGGACCGGCTCCCGCGCCTCCTCCAGCAGACGGGCCGTCTTCAACCCCGCAGGTGTCTGCGCCGACAACGGCAGCCCCGCCATCAGCAGCCCCGCGACGCCGATCCGCAACCGATCCCCGCAGCGATTGCATACCCCTCTGTTCCCTCTCACTTTCATCCGTGTTTCCCCTTTTTTTGGCGAACGTCCGCTCGGCATGAACAACCCGCAACCCGGTCACCGCTCCATTTTCCGGTTCTCCGGCATGCTGACCGCATACTCCACCGCACAGTACCCCTTGGCCGGCAGTTTGGGCCGGAACGCAGGCAGCTTGCGCAGAGACCGCCCTCCGGCGAGACCCAGCCCCGGAAAAAAGACCTGGTCCACAATCTCGCCGGCCGGCGTCTTGACCGTGACCGTCAGATCAACCGTCCGCGCATCCCCGAGATGGAATACGCAGGGCACAATCCGGTCTCCGGGCCCGTAGACCGTGTCCACGTCATCGCTGCCGGCAAAGACCGGCTGAAAAACGGTCTGGTGGATATGCCACGCGAGTTTCGCGTGCCCGAAGGGATCCAGCAGCGGCTTCTCATAGGTGCCGCTGTTGGCGCCCCCCTCGATGGTGCACCACGAGAAACCCGAGACCCCATGCCAGATCTGCTTGCGCATGGATTCATAGGCGCTGAAGGCCTGCCAGGCCTGGCTGGCCCGCCACTCCTCAAACGCGAGAATCCGGCCGATGCTTTTCTCCTCATAGGGCGCCTCGTAAGAACGGAGGCGGTACCACGGCCAGCCGGCGGCCAGACTCCAGTTGGGTTGCGCGGCGGACTCCTCATGCTCAAAATTGAAAAACGCGCGGGTCCGGTTCTTCAGACAATCGGCCGTGAACCCGGTCGGCCATGCGCGCAACGCCGTCCACTCGGCGCCGTATCCGGTCACGGCGTCCTGCGTGCCGCGCGTGACGAGCGGGTGCGTGTATTCCGGGACCGGCGTGATGGCGCGGTTTTTCCAGTCCCGCGTGCCGAGATCATTGGCGTAGTGCGTGTGCTGCCAGAACGTGGTGGGCGAAAGCAGACGCGAGGTGTCGTTGGACAAAACCGCCCTCACGGTCCGGCTCACGAACGCATGCGTGCGTTCCGGCCCGTCCGCTTTCTTGAATGTGTTCGGATGATTGCTCAGCTCCCACATGACGATGCTCGGATGGTTGTAGACCTGACGCATATAAAACCCGACGGCGTCGCAGTCGATCGCGCGCTCGTCGCAGGACCGCAACCATGACGGCGTCCCCCACATGAGCGCCAAACCGATCTGGTCCGCGAATTCCGCCAGTCGCGGATCGTTTATTCCGTCCGGCGTGTCGATCGCCGCGTGGACGTGCACGCGCAGCAGGTTTCCCCCCATCTTTTTTATGGCCAGCATCTCGGAGATCAGCGTCTCCGGTGGCGCGCAGCGATTGTGTTTGACGCTGTTCTCGACAGCCGGTGCCGGGCGCAGCCCCATCGTTTGCGCCCCGTTCAGCATGGCGGGCTTGTTGTTGAGAAAGAACATTCCGTCATGCTGGCCGACCGTACGGATGCCCGTTGTGGTCACCACCTCATCCGCAGGCTTGCCGTCCCCCCCGGAAAGGGTGGCGGTGACGGCATACAAGACGGGCTTTTCCGGACACCAGAGCCGGGGGGCGTCAAGGCCAAGCGGCAACACGAACTCCCGGGAAGAATCAGCCTCAACCCGGACGGGGACCTCCTGCCGCGCCGCCTCTTTTCCCTCTTTTGGGAACCACTCGCGGTATCGGATGCGCACCTTTCCCTCAAAGGGTTCCGATCCCGTGTTTTCGATCATCAACCGGTGTGTCTGCCGGGCCGAACCATCTGCCTCCAATGCCTCCGTATGGACAAAGAAGTGTTTCACGCTCACGTCGCCGGAGAGCAGGTGCAGCGTGACCCGTCCAGCAAACCAGCCGACAGCGCGGTCGTCCGGCATATGCCCCATAGGGTTTTTGAGGTGAAAGGGATCGACCTTCAGGGCGAGGAGATTCGCGCCGGGCTTCGCCCGTGCGGTCACATCAAGCCAAACCGGCCTGCGGTTGCGGAACACCCCGACCCGATCTCCGTTGAAGTACACCTCCCCCGAAGGGTCCAGGGCTTCGATTTCCAGCCAAACCTTGTCCGCAGCGGCCAGGTCGACCCTGCGGCGCAGACAGAGCGCCTCCCCGGCTTCCCGGAATCCGCCGTGAACCGCAGGCAGCTCCGTTTCCGACCAGGAGGCATCGTTGAACCCGGGGTCCGTCCAGCCGGTAAGAGCGGGCGTGTCGTCAAATCCGTCATCAGCCAACACCACGGGTTTATAGGGCATCCAAATCTTTTCGAGCATCGGCTGATAATCGATGAACACCAGATCATCAAGGCACACTTCATCGTCGGCATCCAGGGCAAACCGCAACGCGCTCGTCTCACGCGGCAGCGGAAAATCCGCCACGCGCCGGCCGTCCCGGTACAGATAGCCCCGGCCGGACACCAAATCCGCCTGCAGGCGAAAAGCGTGCCACCGGTCCGACCCGCGCACTGTGAAAGAGGCCTCCGGCGCGGATGCGAAGGCCCACACCGCCCGGGAATCCGCGGCGTTGCATCGCGCCCGCCATGCGATCTCATAGCGCCAGCCCGCGCTCCGTCCCAAGTCAAGCAGGTCCCTTTTTCCCGCGGACACGCTCAGGACACCGCCCCCGACCTGAACGCCGGGCACTCCGCGCCAAGGCGCGGGCCGGTTTGTCGGGACAACGGGAAAGGCCGCCTTCCGCCACCCTTCGTTCAACCGGATCATGCGGCGCACGGAGGGCAGCGGCTGGGGTTTGATCCGGGCGAGACAAGCCTCTGTTTCCGCGGGCTCGACCGCCAGCCGGTCGAGCCGCGGGTTGCCGTACCATGCCGAGGCATATTCCGCATACGCATTCAGGAAGGCGACCCGGTCTTCCGTCGAGAACACCGCCGTCTTGCCTTTGAAATCGGTTTCCCCGTTCGCCGCAGGGTCTGGACTCACGGCGCGGAATTCAAAAGCGCGCGAAAGTGCCGCAGGCCCGGCAGCGGCCCGTAACACGCCTGCCGCCGCAAACAGGACGAAAAGAACGCCCCTCTGTTTGTTCACATCCCCTCCCTGCTGTGCCGACTGTCCCGTCCCTGTTCGAACCCGTACCGGAACCGCGCCGCGTCCTCTCATTTCACGAATTGGAACGCGTACAAATCCGCGTCCCGGATCTCATACCGGATCCGGACCGGTTTCCCGGCCAGCGCGCTCACGTCTGTGCCCTTGCCCTTCCAGGCGACCGTGAAACCGATGTGATCGCCAAAGATGGGGAAGCATTCCTCCATCGAGTAACCCGGAACGGGTGTGCCGTCCGGATTCTGAATCTCCACCCTCAGCTCGCCCACCGCGCTGGTCTCGAAATTGATCGATAACGCGCGGCCCTCGAAGATCAGCGGAACGGTGGTCACCCCGCCGCCGCGGGCCGAAGCCTGAACAGAAACGAACCCGTCCAGCCGCAGCGTGCTGCGTCGGAACCGCGTGCTGCTCCCCTCCCAATACCCTTCCGTCGAGTAGAAGCTGATCTCGTTCGGCGCGTCGCCCAACTGCGAGGCGGTTTCGACCATCCCCCAGAAGACAAAGTTGTCGCCATAGACCCAGCTCTCTTTCAGCCGCGGCCCCGGACGCAGGAAGGCTTCCTCCCAGAGACGGACGGATTCCCCGTCCCGGCTCACCAGCAGGACCGCGTCCGTGACCGCGGTGCCGTAGCGTTTGGCACACGCGAACCGCGTCCGGCGGTTCGCCTGGCCCGGCAGGGCCTGCATGGCGGGCCACTCCCACGCGTCCGCACCCCGATCCACATAGCGCATCGGAAACCCCAGGATGATATGCGGCGCGCGATAGTAGGGCTGCATCTGGTTGGTGTACAGCGCGTACTCCTCTCCTTGCTTGCGCCGCACGGGTTTGCCGGGGGGAAAATGCAGAATATCCGGACTGGCGCTGGTCAGGATATCCCGGGTCCCGTGCGGGTATCCGCCCTTAAAATACCGATAGTACGCGCGGTACTGCCTGATCACCGGATCCCAGAAGATCGTGTTTTGGGAATCGAAGATCCCGTCGGTGACACACCGCTCCCGGCTGAGCATCCTGAACCGGATGCCGTCTCCGGAGACCATGATGTACATCCCCAGATGCTCCTTGTCCCGGAAATCCTCGTTGGTGAGGACGAGCTTGTAGCGCTGATCGGGCGGGCACACCGGACAGGTGTCGTAAAAAACCGCCGTGCAGGCCGGATGCGGGGCGAACGGTCTGACCCCCGCCCCGTCGAGAATGATGTTGTTTTTCTTAGAGCCGCGAAACGCGACCAGGTCCAGCTCCGGCCGGACCCAGTTGATCCCGTCCGTACTCTCCGCATAGCAGAGATACCATTCGTGATCCTCGAACGGCGTGTCGGGCCCCCCCATCCGTTTCCCGTACTGGAACGCGCGGTAATACATCCGGTATCGTCCGTCCGCATGGATCACGGACTGATAGCCCGAACCGTTCCCCTCCCACGGCCGGTTTGTCTCAAACACGATTTCCCGTCTCACCGGGCGGTGCAGGACCTGCCGCGCGTCACCCGAAAGTCCGCCGATCATCGCCTCGTCGGCAAACAGTTCGCGCCGTCCCCCGATGTGGAGCGCCGCATGCGCCATCAGAACCTGCCCTGCCGCAGCCAGCGCGAACAACGCCGCGCCGCTTCGTCCGTATGCCCTTTTCATTCCGATCCTTCTCCCCGTGCTATCCCCGTCCCGTTAGTGAAGGAGGATGGCGGTCCCCTCCGGCTGCGGCCCGGTCAAGACGCGCAAGGTCCCGCTCCCCGTGAAATACGCCTGATACGGCGAGTCCTGCGCCGCGGAACCCGTGCCGCCGTACAGGCCGGGTTTCTTCGGCCTGCCGTCCAGGACCAACTGTCCGATGTCGGCAATACCCTCGAAATCCAGTTCGGTCACGCTGCCCTGCGCCAGATCCAGCGTCAGCCCCTCCGCGAACGGGGTCGCGTCACCGCTGATCCGGGCCGTTGCGGATGCCGTGCGCAACGCCAGGTTGGTCAGGCCGGGCGACGCCGCAAGCAGCGCCAGATGCCCGCCCTCCGAAACCAGTTCCGTCGCGTTCCGCAGTTCGGAAACGATCCGCAGCGCGCCGCCCCGGACCGCCGCCCGGCCCCCGAAGGTGTTCATCCCGGCCAGCGCCAGCGCGCCGGGCCCCTCCTGCACCAACCCGCCGGTGCCGGAAAGCGTTCCGGCCAGCGTGTTCGTCTGCCCCGCGCCAGCCTGCGCGAAAGCCGTATCCCCGGCATCGCCCGTCGTGAGCGTGACCGGCACGTCCGCCGCGATGGCGATGCCGTTCGTGAAGGTTTCAACACGTCCGCCGGAAAGATTCACCGCTCCGGCACCGTATCCTTTTTCGGCCAACCCGATCAGGCGCAGCGTGCCGCCAAAGAGGCTCAGCACCCCCGAGCCGCCCGTAGCGGGCCAGGGCCGGGTCAGGTTGAGCCGGTAGAAGGTCGAGGTCCCGCCGCTCTGCTCGAACGTTCCGCTGGCCGCATCGCCGGACAGGTAGGCGGGATGGTTCGAACAGGTGACCAGCGTGCCTCCGGTCAACGCATACCCTCCCTTTGTCCCGCTTCCGCCCGCGATGATGAAACCGATCTGGTCGTCCGTGAACGCGGCCGGCACCGTCGACAAATCGACGAGCCCCCCGCTTTGCGTGAAGACGCCCTGATCGGCACCGGTGCGGAGATACCCCGGCAACGTCATGGCCGCGTCGCGTATCACGCCGTGCGGGCCTTCGAGCACGAACTCCGGCGGCGGTGCCATTTTCGATGCTGAGGCCGGCTGCACCCGGACGCGGCTGATCTCCCCCCGCCCGACGACCTTGCCCTCCGTGATGAAGAGGGTTGGGGCTCCTGTGGCGTCTCCCGAAACGGTGCGCCGGTTCAGCACCAGCGTCCCCCCGCCGGTTTTATACAGGTTGCCGCCCAAGGCCACGTCGGCATCCAGCACCAGGGTCTGTCCCTCCTCCACGCGGACCCCGCCGTTGGCCGGGAAGGCCAGGGTGTTGGTCACCGCCGCCGGACAGGTGAGGGTCAGCACGGCCCCGCGCGACCCGTGCCCGTAGGCCAGGTTGGTCAGCGTCACGCCCGGGGACACATCCAAAACGATCTGCTGGTCCGCGCTCAGCGCCGAATACCCGAAATCCAGCGCCACACCCGCGCCGTTGGGCACAACCGCCGTGTTGCTCCAGTTGTTCGGCGTGCCCCACAGCGCGCCGTCTTCCGCCGCGCCGGTCCAGATGATTCTTTCGGACGGCGTGACCGTCACCGTGCCCTCCCCATGCGCGTACGTACCCGCAGGCTGCAAAACCCCGTTGAGGTAAAACCGCGCCACATCAAGATCGTGTCCGGCGGGAAGCGTCAGGCTCCCCCCTTCCGCGATGCGGAGGGTGACCCCCTGAGACAGCACGGAGCCGTCGAGGGCCAGGGTTCCGTTGGTGACGGTGATCTCCGTGACTCCGCTGAACACCGAATCCGCGGCGCAGGCGAGCGTGCCGGAAGCGACCGTGAGCGGCCCCGTGAAGGTGTGAGTCGCGCCATGCAGGAAAAGGGTCCCCGCGCCCGTCTTCACAAGCCCTCCCGCGCCGGAGAGCGTGTTGCTCCAGGTCACATCGAATCCTGCGGTGTCGAGCACCGCGGGTCCGCACTCGCCCGACAACTCCATGCGCAGCGACGTTTTCCAGTCCGCCGTGGCGCGGATCATGACGCCGCCCAACCGGACCGTGCCCTGAGGATTGTTGGTCGTCAGCACGATCCCGCCCGAACCCAACAGCAGTTCCCCGCCGTGCAGATCGAACAGGTTGTCGGCCTGCCCCATCGCCAGCCGCGCGGTCCGGACGGTTCCGCCGCTCAGGATGAACGATCCGCCGGACAGGGGATATCCCCACCCGGAACGCCATGCGGGCGGAAGGTCGGGACAGTCCACCCCGAGGTTGACGCCGTACGCGTTGGTCGCGGTCAGCTCGCCGGAACGCATGAAATAGGCGTACGGCGGCACCAGCAGACTGCCGCTGTAACGGCTCAAGAAAAGATCGCCGCAGATCACCTCGCCGCCATCGTGAAAGACGCGCGAGATGACCGGGAAGAGCCGCGGGGCGTTCATGATCCGCATGCAGGTCAGCCGGCAGCCGTTCGTGAAGACCACTGCGGCAAGCCCTTTCGCATTCGCCTCATGGTGCCACAGATCCAGATTTTTCGCGATGTCGGTCTGGCCCGCGAAAACGAGGGTGCCGAAAAAGGCGACGGACGCATACCCGTCCGCATTGCTGCCCGACGAGGGAAACCCCTTGCGGATGACCAGGGTGCCGCCGCCCAGCAGGAAACCCAACGGGTACGTGGCGTTATACCGCTCAACCGGCACATCCGCGGTCAGACGGCACCCCTCGCCCACATACCCGCAGGGCATGTTATAATATCCCCCGTACAGAATGAGCGACCCGTTGCCGGTCAGCGTCACCTCCCGCGCGCGGTCCGCAGGCGAGTGGATCAGGCAGGTGAGGGTGACGGCCGAATCGATCCGGATCTCCCCTTGCGCCGCGGAGAGATCCGCCGCGTCCGTTATCGCGTTGGGAACCTGGCCGCTTTCCCAGTTCGACGCCTGGCTCCAGGTGACCCCGTCCCCCTGCCCGTTCCAGCGGAGGGGGATCACCACGGAACACGATTTCGTGATGCCGGTGATGAACCCGTTATCTTTCGTGTACCGTCCCGGTGCGAGAGGTTCCCCCTTGTACGTGATGGATCGCGCGACCAGCAGGTTGCGGTTGAAATACCCGGACCCGTTGTACATGTCGATCTTACCGCCCTCCTCGATCTCCAGATCCAGCGGCACCGGCACCACCGACGTGATGTCCGTCAGGCGGAACACCCCGTTGCTGCAGATCCTGACGTGCAGCGGCGCCTCAGATCCGTTGAGGCTCCGCAGGACCGCACACTCCCCGATCTGAAACACGCCGTTGCTGATGACCAGGCCTCCGGACACGAAATTCGTGGTGGCGTTGCCCAACAGCAGAGTTCCCGCGCCGGTCTTGACCAGCGTGCCGCTGCCGGAGAGACCCGCATTCAGAGTGAAGGTCTTTCCCGCGGCCGGCGTGTCGAATGTGACCGTGTTGCTGACACGGAACGGGATCGTGCTGGACAGCGTGTTCGTGGTCCGCAGCGTGCCGCCCGCGAAATCGAATGTCTGGCGTTCGGGAATCCACGGGGTCGTGATGTTTCCGTCCAGCACCATGGTCCCGCCGCCCAGTGTGACCGAGGGGATCAGTCCGGCATCCCCCACCGATATGCCGGCGGCAAGGGTGGATGTGCCCGCCGACTGAACGAACTCGCCCTGCTTCAGGTAGGCGACATTGTTGACGGTCAGCGCGCCCCCGCACACATCCATCCGCGCGGGGCTCACATATCCTAGTTTCAGCGTGTTGACATACAGCGTCCCGTTGCGCAAATTATAAAAATCGTCCACAGCCGAACCCGAATCCGCCTGGCCGAGCCGCAGTTCGCCGCTCACCGTCACGGACGACTCCTCCGAATCCTGTATGAATGTCGCGCTCGCAGTCACATTGTGCGACACGCCGAGATTCAGATTCTTGACCGCCCAGTGCGCCTGATTGGTGAGCAGGACCGTCGCCTTGTATCCGGTGTTGGCGACCCCCACATCCGAAGACAGCGCGGTCAGGGCCGAGGAGCCGGAGAAAATGGAAAGCCCCCGCCACAAAACCAGGGCGCTCCCGGATGCGAGCGACGCCGTCAGGTCTCCAGTGAACTCCGCTGTGCCCGCGCCCAATTTGTCGATGCGCGAGGGAATCACGATATCCGCGGCGACCACCAGCCGGTTCTCGGCATGCCCGTCAGCGGAAACCCCGTTGTACCCGGCGTCCATTCCCTGGAAGGTGAACGCGGAACCCGCATCGCCGGTGACGGTCACGGTTTGGGCTGAGGAAGACGTGGATTCGATCCGCCCGATCACCACGATCCCGTTGGTGTTGAGGCGCACCGTATCCGCGGCGGCAACCTTGGCCAGATCCCCCGCCGCGCCGGGAAAGGCCGCGGCTCCCCAGTTCGCGGGCGTCAGCCAAGTGTTGTCGCCCCCGCCCCCGGTCCAGGTGTACTCCGCGGCCCGCACGGCCCGTGAACCGGACGTCACGAGCATTGCCAACATGATGCCCCGCACCGCATGACTCTTTCCCATTGCCGCCTCCGATCCTGTCTGCCGTTTATTTTGTCTGATCCGTAACAGGTTCCAATCTCTTGAGACCAAACATCTTGCTGTCAGGCGCAAAGCGCAAATCCATCTCCGGAGGGGGAGGCGCGTCCGGATCGCGCCAATCCGCACCCGCCGTCCAGCGCGGCTTGCCGTACTCATACGCGCCCAAGTCCGGCGCCGCACCGTGGTGCCCGTCTGAGAAACCGGGAAGCGCCACCCCCGCATCCACGGCATCCGAACCCGCCACCGGAAAACCGTGGCGGTCGACCGCGGCGGCCGCGTTCCGCCGCATCTCCGGCCCCAATGCGCCCTGGACGAACTGCCACTTGTCCGTGGGCACCATGAGCCCGTTGACCAGGTTGTTGATGATCCGCGTGCCTTTCATGGTCGGGGTATGCTTCTCATACGTGTAGGTCCCAAAAATCCGGTTCGTCCACGAGACCGGCAGGGCCACCAGCGTATTATGATACACCTGATGATTCAGCGCGTCGCAGTTGAGAATCACGGCACGGAAGGCGCAGTTCCATACCACGTTGTGGTGGACCACGAAATTTTTGGAGAAGTTGTCGAGATAGATCCCTGCGGTGAGGACCCCATAGTTGTCGTGCACCCAGTTGTGCGCGATCACCCCGCCCTCCCCGTCCGTGCCCCAGCAGTAAATCGCCGCCGCATCCTTATTCAGGCGATTGGCCCCGTACACGTCGTTGTACTCGAAACGGATCCGCCGGCTCCACATGTGATTCACCATGTCGCGGCCGCTGTTGAACAGCGTGCACCGGATCACCTGCGCCGCCGTGGAACGGCAGAGGTCCAGACCGCCCGCGACCGACCCCAGATAACTGCCGTCCCGCAGCACGCAATTCTCCAGCCGGTTGCTCTCGCCCGCCATGCGCAGGAGCGCGAAGGCCGAGCCTGCGATCAGGCAGCGCCGCATCAGATTGTTCGTGCCCGTGATTACATTCGGCGCGGGCAGCGGTTTTGCCCGGTCGAACTCCCGGGCGTGCGCCACATACCGCAACCGGCAATCCTCGATCAGGCAGTTCCGTGCGTCGCTCAAATCCGCGCCCGCCGCCTGAAGCTCGACTCCGGCCACCTCGATATAAGAGCGTTTGCGCAAATCACAGGCGAGGTCGCGCTGTTTCACCTCCACCGTGTGCCGCGCGGGCGAATCCCCGTCAGGCATCCAGAGGTAGACCGTGCCCGTCCCGCGGTCCAGAAACCACTCCCCCGGCGCGTCCAGCCCGTCCAGACTGCCCCACATCACGTAGGGGTTGCCTTCGCGCGGCTGATACGGATCGTGCGCGTGATACTCGTCGCGGTGTTGCGGTTTCATGGAGCGGTCAAACCGCAGGGAGCCCCCCGGCCGGTATTCGGCGACGCGGCGCGTGTCGGCAGACCAGCCGTCGCCCGGCCAGATCAGCACAACCGCGCCGCGCCACTCGCCTGCGGGCAGGTTGGTGTCGCACAAAGACTCATACCCCGTGCCCGTGCCCGCCGCGGCGCGCGCAAAGGTGAACAGCCCGTCCGGCCGCATATTCGGCCAGCGGGCCTCGGGCATCATCCGGCCGTCCACGAAAAGCTGGCTGAAAACCAGCCCCGTCTTCAGCGCGTGGATCTTGCCGCGCCACGGCTTCCACGCCCCCTCCAGCCGTTCCGCCCCGCTGAGAACAACCTCCGCCTGAGGCGCGGCGCAAAAGCGGATGGGCCGCCCCGGCTGCCCGTCCCGCTGCGGGGCCAGCGTCTCGCGGTACACCCCTTTGGCCAGCAGGACCGTATCACCGGGCCCGGCCTTGTCGCACGCCTTGGACAAACTCCGCCACGGGGCCTCCCGCGTTCCCGCGGCCGCGTCATCGCCGTCCGGCGCGACGTGCCACTCCCGGCCCGCGGCAACCGCGCCGTCCGCCCGCGGCGCCAGGCCCGCGGACAAACCGACCAGCAGCGTGGCGGCGCGCGCTGCGAACAGCCGTCCCCGCATCCCCTTTTGTCGAACCGACATTCCGTCTCCCTCCGACGCCTCAGGCATAAACCCATCATGGATTCAGGGATAGTTTACCTGAATGCGCCAAGGAAAACGTTCGCGAAAATAGAATTCTTTTTTTATGTTATTTTAAAGACCGCTTCCCCGACCGAAGCGCCGCCGC
>JAVEYH010000019.1:0-37428 GCA_034003585.1 Kiritimatiellia bacterium | reverse complement strand
GCTTGTCGGGCTGATCGTGCGCACGGGGCGCGACGCGCCTGACCGCGCGGCGCTGGCCCGTCTGCAGACGCGCGACGAGGACTATCAGGAGGCGAGCCGCCTGCTGCGGGAGCAATCCGAACGGCTGGAATCGCTGCAGCGGGAGAACGCCCGGCTGCTCGCCGAGCTGGATTACGAGCGCCGCGACGCGGCGGAAAAGTTCCGGTTGCTGCAGAATGCCGAGACGCGGCTCAAGACCGAGTTCGAGAACCTCGCCAACCGTATTTTCGAGGACAAGGGCAAGGCCTTCACTGAACAAAACCGCGAACGCCTCACCGGATTGCTGCAACCGCTGAAGGAGCAGCTTGACGGTTTCCGCAAACGGGTGGACGAGGTGCACAAAGACGGGACCGAGCAGTCCGCCCGCCTGCTGGAGCAGGTGCGCCAGCTTCAGGAACTGAGCAACAAGGTGAGCGACGAGGCCAACCACCTGGCGCGCGCCATCAAAGGCGACGCCAAAAGGCAGGGGGATTGGGGCGAACTGATCGTCGAACGGCTGTTCGAGGCCTCCGGACTGGAGGGCGGGCGCGAATATGAGGCCCAGCCCCTGCTGCGGACCGAGGACGGCGCGACCCGGCGTCCCGATTTCGTGGTCTACCTGCCGCAGGGGAAGTCGGTCATCGTCGATTCCAAAGTTTCGCTGACTGCCTATGAGCGGTACTGCAACGCCGAGACCGAGGAGGAGCGGCGCGGCGCGCTGGAGGCGCATGTGCAGTCGGTGCGGCGCCATCTGGACGAGTTGCGCGGCAAAAACTACACCGCGCTGCTCGGAAACCGGACGCTGGACTTCGTGCTGATGTGCGTCCCGATCGAGTCCGCGTACCAGGCCGCCCTGCAGGCGGACGCCAAGCTGCTGTGCGATCTGGCCCAGACCCATGTCGTGATCACCGGGCCGGCCACGCTCATGATCACGCTCAAACTGATCGCGCAGATCTGGCGGCGCGAAAAGGAGAACCGCCACGCCGAACAGATCGCCGACCGCGCGGGACGCCTCTACGACCAGGTCGTCCTGATTGTCGAGGCCATGACCGCCGCGAAGAAAAACCTGGCCGAAGTCGCGAACTGTTTCGACCTCGCGCTCGCACGGCTTCAGACGGGCAAGGGCAATCTGGTCGGCCGCGTCGAGGTGCTGCGGAAACTCGGCGCCAAGGTCAGCAAGGCCCTGCCGCCGCAGGTCATCGAAGCCGCCCTGGCGACCGAACCCGCAGGAGACGACGAACCCGGGCAACCGTAAGGCGCGCGCGGGGGTGGGGTTGCCGCCGCGCGGCGGCTCAGGTTTCCGTCGCGCCGGTTCGAGACGCGGCGCCGTTCCGGGATGCCCAGTCGGCCTGGCGCGCCACGCCCATCATGATCGCGACATCGTCGTCGGAATAGACCCCGCGGGAGAAGATGCGCTGCACACCCTGCATCATGTGGTCGGCCTTGTCCTCCTTCATGAAGCCGATCTGCAGCAGCATCGCGCGCCACAGCGCCAGCATCTTGGTCTTGCGGGCCGCCACCGCGGGCGCCGACTTCTCCACCGGCGGTTCATAGGTGCCGACCGCCGCGAACAATTCGTAGCAACAGATCATCACCGCCTGCGCCAGATTGATGGAGGTGTAGGACGGGGCGACAGGAATCCGGATCAGGTGCGTGCACAGCCCGATCTCGTCATTCAACAGTCCCTTGTCCTCCCGTCCGAACACGAGCGCGACCCGGCCGTTCTCCGCCAGGCGCAGCAATTCGGGCGCCCACTCCCGCGGGGTTTTCACATGCTGGCGGTAAAGCCCTCCGCGCGCCGTCGTGCCGACCGCAAACGCGCAGTCGGCGACCGCCTCGGCCAGCGAGGCGGTCTCGCGCCGCGCCTCCCAAACAGGTTTCGCATGAACCGCCATGCGCGCCGCCTCCGCCGGATCGTCGCACAGCCGCGGCGCGGCGAGAACGAGATCGCTGATCCCCATGTTCGACATCGCGCGGCAGACCGCCCCCACGTTACCGTGGTACAATGTGCCCACCAGAACGACCCGAATGTTCTTCAAGACCTCACTCATCATCCGCCCTCCCGCCGATTCGGGTACCTTACACCATCGGCGGTTCTGCCGCGAACGCAAAAACGCGCCGTGTCGCGACTCGACAAACGGGAAACGGGTCGTGTATCGTACGGACAACGAAAGGCGAAACCATGACTCTGACCCGTCGGACGATGCTGAGGCGGACCGCGCTTGCCGGGATGCCGTTCCTTCTTCCCTCTTCCATCCGGTCTGCTCCGACCCCGCCCAACAGCCGCCCCACACTCGGGGTGATCGGCATGGGGATCCGGGCCCGTCAACTGCTCGAATCCTTCTGTCACGAGATGCAAGTCCTCGCGATTTGCGACGCGGATACCACGCGCCGCGAGGACGGGTGCAAACGGGTGAACGACTATTACGCCCGATTCCCCGGAAAAGGGGCGGGCGGCTGTGTGGCGCTGCGCGATTTCCGCGACGTGCTCGCGCGGCGGGACCTCGACGCGGTGTACATCGGCACGCCCGACCACTGGCACGCCTTCCAGTCGATCGCCGCGCTGCGCGCGGGCAAGGACGTGTATTGCGAGAAGCCGCTGACGCACAACATCCATGAGTCGCTGACCCTCATGCGGGTTGTCCGGGAAACGGGCCGCGTGCTGCAAACCGGCGCCCAGCAGCGTTCCGACAAGACCTTCCGGGTCGCGTGCGAACTGGTGCGCAACGGGTGCATCGGGAAAATCGAACGCGTCGACTGCGCCTTCGGCGGTCCCGCCCGGCCCTACAATCTCGCGGCCGAGCCGATGGAGCCGGGGCTGGATTGGGACCTGTGGTGCGGTCCGGGACCGCTGGTTCCTTACAACGCCGTGCTCTCGCCGCGCGGCGTGCATTCGCACTTCCCGCGCTGGCGCGGGTTCCGCGAATTCGGCGGCGGCAGCACCGCTGATCTCGGGGCGCACCATCTCGACATCATCCAGTGGGCGCTGGACCGGGACGCCTCGGGTCCGGTGGAGGCCCGCCCGCCCGCCGAGGCCGGGGCCGCCTGCGGCGCCGAGCTGATTTACGCCGACGGCGTCACGGTGCGCCATATCTCGGACGGCTTCCGCATCCGGTTTTACGGCGGCGAGGGGGTCATCGACGTCAGCCGCGGCACCTTCCGGCTCGAGCGGCAGGGGCAGGAGATCGCCCGTTTCCTGAAGCGCGAGGACGGCTCTTCCTGCGAGGCCCAGGTTCTGAAAGCGGAGCGCGCGTTCCTCGCGGACGCCAAGGTGAGGCTCTACAACAGCCGCTCGCACCTCACGGATTTCATCACCTGCATGGCCAACCGCAAGCCCCCGATCTCGAATGTGGAGGTCGGCGCGCGTTCCGCCATCTGCTGCCACCTGCTCAATCAGGCGTATTACAATCGCGAGGCGGTCCGCTGGGATCCGGAGGGTCTCCGGCTGACGGGCGGGAACCCGGCCTGGCTGACGCGGGATTACCGCGAACCGTGGAGGGTGTGATGCGACTCCGGCGAACCGTTCGTTTGTTTCTGTTGGGTGGCGCGCTCGCCTGCGGCGCGGCAACGGAGCCGCGCCCCAATCTGGTTTTCATTCTGGCGGACGACCTCGGTTACGGGGAACTCGGCTGCTACGGACAGCGGGTCATCCGCACTCCGCAACTGGACCGTATGGCGCAACAGGGGCTGCGGTTCACGCAGTTTTATGCGGGGGCCACCGTGTGCGCGCCCTCGCGCAGCGTGCTCATGACGGGCAGGCATCACGGCCGCACACGGGTCCGGGGCAATGCGGGCGCCGCGAATCCCCGGGCCCAGGCCCTGCGCGGGGAGGATGTGACGGTGGCGGCCGTGCTGAAGCGCGCGGGCTACGCGACCGGTCTGATCGGCAAATGGGGTTTGGGCGATGCGGGCCCCGCCGCCTGCGGCCTGCCGGGACGCCACGGGTTCGACACCTTTTTCGGGTATCTGAATCAGCGGCACGCGCACAACCACTTCCCGTCGTTTCTGTGGCGCGGGGAAACGCGCGTGGCGTTGCCCAACCGGGTGCTCCCCGCCGATTCGCCGGATGGGGCGGGTTATGCGGTGGAGGCCCGGGCGTATGCGGATGATCTGTTTGCGGAGGAGGCGCTCGCCTTCGTGCGCGAACACCGCGCGCGCCCCTTCTTCCTGTTCTGGAGTCTGGTGGTGCCGCACGCGAACAACGAGCGCACCGGCGCGCTCCGCGACGGTGCGGAGGTCCCCGACTACGGGCCGTACGCCAAAGAAGACTGGCCCAACCCGGACAAGGGTCATGCGGCCATGATCACCCGCATGGACGGGTATGTGGGGCGGCTGCTGGACACGTTGCGGGAACTCGGATTGGACCGGAACACCCTGGTGATCTTCACCAGCGACAACGGTCCCCACAGTGAGAGCGGCCATAAGCTTTCCCGGTTCCAACCCTCCGGCCCCTTCACGGGCATCAAACGCAGTCTGACCGAGGGGGGAATCCGCGTTCCCTGCCTCGCCTGGTGGCCGGGCCGCGTCGCCGCCGGCACCGTCACCGGGCATGTGGCGTACTTCGGGGACTGGATGGCCACGGCGGCCGAACTCGCGGGCGTCCCGCCCCCTGACGGCTGCGACAGCCTGAGTTTCGCTCCGACCCTGCTCGGGCGGCCCGGTCAGGCGCAACACGATTTTCTCTACTGGGAGTTTCATGAGCGCGGCTTCCGTCAGGCCGCGCTTCATCAGGGGCGCTGGAAAGCCTTCCGGGAAGGCGCGCCGGACGCGCCGGTGCGGCTGTACGATCTGCTGACCGATCCTGCGGAACAGCAGGATGTGGCGGCGGGCCACCCCGACCTCGCGAACCGCCTGTCCCGGTTTCTGTCCAATGCCCGCAGCCCAAACGAGGATTGGGCGCCCCGGTGGCAGGTTCCGGCGCCAGCACCCAGGGCGCGGCGGCGCCGCTGAGACGGAAAAGGGTCCGGTGCACTTGGAAAACGGATTGTGTCGCGGCCCGCGAGGCCTTACACTCTTCGTAAACAGGTATCCGGGAGCATGCAGTATGGCGAGAAGAAAGAAAACGATCGCGGATCCGCGGCCCGACTGGGACACGTATTTCATGGAGATCGCGCGGGTGACGGCCACGCGCGCCAACTGTTCCCGACGCAAGGTGGCGGCCGTGGTGGTGTCGGACAACCGGATCATCTCGACCGGGTACAACGGCACCCCGCGGGGAGTCACCAACTGTTTCGCGGGCGGGTGCGCGCGGTGCGCGGGCACGGCGCCCTCCGGCACCAGTCTGGAAGAGTGCATCTGCGTCCATGCCGAACAGAACGCGATCTGTCAGGCGGCCTATTACGGCATCCGTCTCGCGGGCGCGACGATCTATGTGACCATCAGCCCGTGCCTGACCTGCGCGAAACTGATCATCAACGCCGGAATCAAAGAGGTTGTCTACGGCGGCGATTACGCCTTCACCAAGCAGACCGGACGCTTGTTGCGGGAAGCGGGCGTGACGTGCCGTCGATACGCGAAAAAAGGTCCGTCGCAAACGGTCTGACCCGCGCCGCGGGTTGCGGCAGGCTGCCGGAAGGGTGACCATGTCGGCGAAGATTTTCTACACCACCGGATCGGAAACGTGTGTGTTGCCGTGCGCGGCCCTGCTCACGATCGGGCGGACGCCGCCCAACGATCTGGTCCTCCCCCACCCCGGCGTCTCCCGGAACCACGCAATGATCCGCATGCTGGGACATGACGAGTATTACCTGATCGATGTCGGAAGCACCAACGGAACCTTCCTGAACAACAAGCGGGTGGTGACGCCGGTCCTGCTGAAGGACAACGACCGCATCGTCATCGAGGACCAGACGCTGACGTTCGCGATCGAGGAGGAGCGCCTGCCCGAGCCGGTCTCCGACGAGGAGGGGGAGATCACCCTCACCCTGACCTCCATGGGGGTCAAAACCGAGACACTCGCCCTGCTGGTCTGTGACATCCGCGGCTACACGCGCATCAGCGAGATCATGCCGCCCAACGCCTTGTCCGCCCTGATGGGCGCGTGGTTCAAAGCCGCGACCCCGGCGATCGAGGAGTGCGGCGGCACGATCGACAAATTCCTCGGCGACGCCATCCTGGCCCGCTGGGCGGTGGATTCGCCGGAGGGCGCGGGCATGGCCGTAACCCACGCACTGAGGGCGGCCGGACGCCTCCAGGAGGTCTGCGCGCACATCAACGCGTCCTTTCCCTCGCTGCCAGACCCGTTCCGGGTGGGCGTGGGCATCAACGCGGGCCAGGCGGTCATGGGGAACATCGGCGGCGGCGGATACCGCGAGTACACGGCGATCGGCGATGCGGTGAACATGGCCTTCCGCTTTGAGAGCGAAACCAAAGCGCTGGGCCGGGATGTGGTGATTGGTCCGGACGCTTACGCCCACCTTCCGCCGCATCTCTGGCAACCGGCCCTGCGGGAGGTCACGGTCAAAGGCAAGGGCGACCCGGTCCGGGTCTGGGCGATCACATTCGAAGAGCTCAGCCGCATCCCCGGCTGCGCGCACCCCCGGTAACCAGGCAAAGGAGACCTCATGATCCGACTGATTTCGCCTCTCGTCCTTCCCCTTCTGTGCGCGGGGGCTCTCGGCGCCGCCGAGGCCGGCCCGGACACATTCGGCGCCCACGTCGTGGCGCGGGGCGCGTTTCAAAACGCCCGCATCCGTTTCGAACGCGAACAGCGGGGAACAGTGGCGTTTCTCGGCGGATCCATCACCGAGATGAACGGCTACCGTCCGATGGTGTGCGACATCCTGACCAACCGTTTCCCCCAGACCGCGTTCACCTTTATCCCGGCGGGCATCTCCTCGACCTGTTCCACCACCGGCGCCTTCCGTTTCGGAACCGATGTGCTGTCGCAGGGACGGGTCGACCTGCTGTTCATCGAATTCGCGGTCAATGACGATCAGGACGCCCACCATGAACGGGACGCCTGCATCCGCGGTATGGAAGGGATCGTGCGGCAGGCGCGGCAGGCCAACCCCGAGATGGATATCGTGATCACCTTTTTTGTGAACGAGTTCATCCTCCAGACCCTGCAGGCCGGACGGACGCCGCTCACGATCGGGGCGCATGAGGCGGTGGCGGCCCATTACGCGATCCCCACGATCCATCTGGCCGGCGAGGTGGCGAAACGGATCACGGCGGGAAGCCTCACCTGGAAACAGTTCGGCGGCGTGCACCCCGCCCGGCCCGGCAATGCTCTCTGCGCCGAGATGATCCGCGAACTCATGGACCGCGCCTGGTCCCGGCCGCTCGCTCCGGATGCCGCGATCGTGCCCGCCCCGGTGCCGCTGACGCCGCTGGATCCCATGAGCTATTCGGCCGGCCGTTTTCTGGATCCCGCGGCGGCGCGCTTCGGCCGGGGTTGGATTCTCGGCGTTCCGGAGTGGCGGAGCCTGCCCGGCGGCAAACGCCCGCGCTTCACCTCCATCCCCATGTTGTGCGCAACCGAACCGGGCGCGGAACTGACGCTGGCGTTTGAGGGGAACGCGATCGGCGCGTACGTTGTGGCCGGGCCGGACGCCGGCACCGTCGCGGTCCGCATCGACGGCAAGCCGTTCCCCGACGCGGATCTGTATCACGCCTACAGCAAAGGGCTGCATTATCCCCGCACGGTGATGTTCGGAACCGGTCTCGACGCGGGCCCGCACACGCTGAGCCTGCGCGTCGCGCCGACCACTTCCAGCACCGGCCACGCGATGCGCATCATGCGGTTCGTCGCGAACTGACGCGCGCGCCACACCCCGGGAGAAGCGCGAGTCCGATTCTCCCACCCTTCCGTTTTGTGATAGACTGCCTGCCATGAACACAAGGAATCAAACCTGTAAGCGGCCTTCCGGTGACCGGAAGACGCGTAATCGCGCGTTCCGTGTCTGCGGACTGGCGCTGTGCCTGTCCGCTTGCGGCTGCCGCACCACCTACACCACACTCGTTCAGGACCGCGACACACTCACCCAAATCGCGCCGTTCCTCTTTCTCTTGAGCGGGAACTACGACGGCACCTGCACGGTGGAGCGCTTCCGGGCCGCGGGCAACCTCGGAATCGGCACATTCCAAGGACTGGACGGCGAAGCGGTGCTGCTGGACGGCACGGTCTACCAGATCACCGGCGACGGCGCGGTGAGCCTTCCCGGGGACACGCACCTCATGCCGTTCGGCGCCTGCACGCTGTTTGATGAGGAGGAGCGCATGACGCTGCGCCATGTGGCGTCCTTCGAGCAGTTCCGTTCCCTGCTGGAGGCGCGCTTCCGCGACAAGCCGGTGTTTTACGCGATCCGTGCGCACGGGGCCTTCGACTTCATCCGCGTCCGCAGTTGCGACAAACAACAAAAGCCCTATCCCCCGCTGGCCGAGGCGACACGCTACCAGCACGAATACACCTACCGCAACACGCGCGGCACGCTCGTGGGATTCTGGACGCCGCCGTTCGTGCCGGGATCGATCGGCGTGCCCGGATTTCATCTGCATTTCCTTTCGGATGACCGCAGCCAGGGCGGCCATGTGCTGGATTTCGCCGCGCCGCGACTCGCGTTGGCTTTGGACGCGACCCCGCGCATCACCATCGATTTTTCCATGCCGATCGAAAACCCGCTGTTGGCCCATGACATCGAGCGGCTGGTCCACGAGTCGGAGAAGGGCCGCACACCCCAAAAAACCGAATCCGCCCCGCCCGTGAAGCCGTGACCCTTGACACACGGGTTCCCGCCAGGAGTGTTCCGCCATGACCCCCAGCCATCTGCTCGCCCTCGCCTCGCAAGCCGCGCGCCGCGCCGGCGAACATGTTCTCGCCAACCTCCACCGGCGCGGCGATGTCAACACGCTCCTGCGCACCGATGTGAAACACAAACTGGACATCGAAGCGCAGGAGATCGCCACGGAAACGATCCTCGCCGCCTTTCCCGGCCACGCCATCCTCGGGGAGGAAACGTGTGACGCCCCGCTGCCGGAAAGCGACTATGTCTGGGTCATCGATCCGATCGACGGCACCATCAACTTTTTCCACGGCCTGCCCTGGTGGTGCTGCTCGGTCGCGGTGCGGCACCGGGGGCAAACCGTCGCGGGCGCGGTCTTCCTCCCCGAAATGGGGCAGCTCTACGAGGCCACCTGCGACGGCCCCGCGCGCTGCAACGGCGTGCCGCTGCGGGTTTCGGCCACCGACCGTCTGGAGCATGCCATGCTCGCCACCGGCGCGGACAAATGGGATCTCGGCGCCTATGCCTTCACCTTCATGCGGCGCGTTGCCGAGATCGCGCAGCGGCCGCGGATCCTGGGCGCGGCGGCGGTGGACCTCTGCATGGTGGCCGCGGGAAAATTGGACGGATACTTCGAATCCGGCATCTACCACTGGGACATGGCCGCGGCCGGGCTGATCGTCGAACGCGCGGGGGGCACGTGCGAAATCCTCCGCTCGTTCCCGGGATACCGGATCGCGTTTCTCGCGACCAACGGCGTGCTGCACGCCGCCTGCCGCGATGCGCTGCTGCCGCTGCTCCCCTCCCCCCAACCCCCAACCGGAGCGCAACCGTGACCGAACCCCGGCGCATCACCCTCCCGTACCGCGTGCCGTATGCCGACACCGACCAGATGCGGGTCGTCTATTACGCGAATTATCTGACGCTGTTCGAGCGCGCGCGCAACGAACTGATGCGCGCCTGCGGCTTCACCTACCGCGAACTGGAAGCCGCGGGGTTCGCCCTGCCCGTTCTCGAAGCCCACGTCACCTATCACGCGCCCGCCACCTATGACGATCTGCTGGAGATCACCGCCTGGTGCGAACGGTTTCAAGGGGTGCGCCTGACCATCCGCTGCGAAGTGCGCCGCGACGGGACGCTGTTGGCGGAGGGGTACACGGTGCACGCCCATGTCAGCGCCACCACCCTGCGGCCCACCCGGCCAGGCCCGAATCTGCTGGCCGCGCTCGGGCTCGTGACCTCGCCCGGATGACGAAAGGATGACTTTCACCTCGCGCGCTTGCCGTGTTATAGTCACTGCATGAAACCACCCCTGCTCACTTTTCCGCATGTTTCCGGACGCGCCCGCCTCCTACTGCCGTTTCTGTTATCCGCCTGTTTGGGCGCGGCCGCCGCAGACCGGCTTCCCGCACATCTCTACCCGCATACCGACGCGTTTCGCGAGGGTATGGCGGAACTCCGCGCGCGCGGCATCACGCTGACCGACTACCACATCCACATCCGCGGCGGCATGACCCCGCAGAAGGCGGTGGAGCGCGAGGAGCAAAGCGGGATCCGCAGCGCCATTCTGGAGAACCACGGCCGGGAGTGGCCGATCTGCGACAACGCCCGCCTCGCCGCTTTTCTGGATGATTGCGCCCGCGCGCAAGTCCGCGGGAAGCGGCTGCCTGTCGGCATCCAGGTGAATGACCGCGACTGGCACCGGACCCTTGATCCGGCGCTGTTCGCCCGGCTGGATTTCGTGCTCGCCGACACCATGATCATGGGCGTGACCGCCGAAGGCAAGCCGCGCCGGCTCTGGCTGCCGGATGTGACGATCGAGAACCCCGAGGCATGGATGAGCGAGTATGTCGCGCACAACCTCCGCATTCTCGACGAACCGGTCTCGATCCTTGCCAACCCCACCTATCTGCCTCCGTGCATTTCCAACCAATATGACCGGCTCTGGACCGAAGCGCGTATGCGCACGGTGATCGCCAAAGCGGTCCGCCGCGGGGTGGCGCTGGAGATCCAATCCGAATCGCCCTATCCCAAACCGGCCTTTATCACGCTGGCGAAATCCATGGGCGCCCGTTTCTCCTTCGGCTCGAACAACATGACGGACCGGATCAAAAACCCGGAACGCTGGTTCGATGCCGTGCGCAGACAGGACCTGCGCCCCGACCAGCTCTGGGCGCCCCGACGCCCGTAACCACCTCATCGAAAGGAGTTCCCATGCCCCTGCCCGCACTCACGATCATCGGCGAAAGCATCAACGACTCGATCCCCTCCACCCGCGCCCTGTTCGAGGCCGGCGACCTCGCCGCCATCGCGGAACTCGCGCGGACACAGGCCGATCGGGGCGCCGCCTACATTGATGTCAATGTCGGCCCGCGGCCGCCAAACCGGATGGCCGAGGTGGTGCGCGCCATCCAATCCGCCACCGCCGTGCCGCTTTCGCTCGACTCCCCGGACCCGCTCCTCGCGCGCGCCGCGCTCGAAGCCTATGATTCGGCGCGCGGGACGCCGATCCTGAACTCCATCTCCCCCCTGCGGATGGAGATGTTCGACCTGATCGCGATCCAGCCCTTCCGCCCGATCCTGCTCGCCTCGGAAACCGTGCGGGACGGCATGGAGATCCCCTGCCGCACCGCCGAAGAGACCGTGGCCTCCGCGGCCCTGCTGCTGGACGCCGCCCGCGCGCGCGGCCTCGCCAACCGCGACTGCATCATCGATCCCGGCATCGCGCCCCTCGGCACCGACACCGAAAACAACATTCACCGCCTCATGGGCGCGCTGCGGATCATCCAAAACGATCCCGCATTCGAGGGCGTGCATCTCTCGGTGGGCCTCAGCAACTTCACGGTCATGTTGCCGCCGCGCCGCGCGGACGGCTCGCCGGTCCGCTCCGCTCTGGCCAGCGCGTTCCTGACGCGGGCCATGCCGCTCGGGCTGGACATGGTCATCGGTTCAGTCAAAGCGCCCTACGCGCTGCTTCCCGAGGGCCATCCCGCCCTGCAGTGCTTCGACGACTGCCTCGCGGCCGAAGGCTTTGACGTGCTGGAGCGCGTGCAGGCGTTTTGCGAGTGACCCGGAGGGCGTGCCGGAGGGTCTGTCCAGCCTATCCACGGTAACGGGTACACATGGGCCACCGCAGCAGGTCCCGCTTGGGGACTAACGGCGACGAGGATCACATGCCCTTGCCGCGCTCCCAAACCGTCAGCCGCACCGTTTGCGGGGGCAAGGGGCTGAAGGGGTCCGCCGGCTCCCCCTCCGGCTCATGCGCCGCGACCAACCGGTATCCCGGCACCGCGAGGGAGAATCCCGCCGCACGGTCTGCCGTATTCCAGAGCACCACGCCCAGTTGTTCGCCCGCCTGATAGCCTTTCGCAACGATGCCCGCGCCGGTGAACACAATCCCCTCCTCATCCGTGAACGTCCCGGTCATGAGAAACGGCGCGTGCCGTTTTTGGAATGCCGCGACCCGCTTCTGATACGCGGCGGTCTCTGCCGGCGGCAGCGAACGCATTAGCCCGATGTCCGGCTTCGCCAACACGTCCGCATAATCCGAAACCGCGGGGATCCGCCCTTCCGCCAGATAATCGCGGTCAGGCAGATACCGCGATTCGATCTCATACCGCAGGCCGAACGCGCAGGTATAGTTGACCATCGGGCGCGTTAGGAGCGGGGACGGGAAGCGGATGGTGCTGGCCACCTCCGGATAAACGTAACGCACCATTTCCGGAAAGATGTCGGCGGCCCGCGGTGCACCGAACCGTCCGGCGATGTCCGCGGCGGTGACGGCATGCATACCCAACACGCAGCCGTGGAAATAAAAAACCGAATCCAGAACCGCGTCGTGAAACCCCTCCGTCATGATGATAAAATCGGGATTGATCCGGCGCAGGCGGCCCGCGATCTCCCGGAGCATGCTTTTCCGGTCCGCCTCGTAGGACATGCACGGCACGGGATGCCCGTGGCCGGTGGCGTAACAGGCGGTCGGCGCGCGCATGCCAAGCTGGTCGTACAGGATTCCGTCCGCGCCGAGCGCATTCGCCTGCACGGCCAAGGCGAGCATGCGCTCACGCCAGGAGCGCGCGGCCTGACAACCGATATCGAAGCGGTAGCCGGGCGTGTTGCCGTATTTGCGCCAGAACTCCTGGACGGTCGAGCCGTCTTTCGAGGTGACGGCGAGATGGCGCCCGGTTTCCGTCCAGTACGCCGTGCCCCGTTCCAGCAGCTGTCCGTTGGCGTACAGGATCACCCGTTTGCCGCGGTCGTGCGCCTGCCGGATCCCCTCGCGCAATCCGGCCTCGCCCCCCATGAGCGGGCACGGATTGTAGTCCGGATATAGGTGGTCATGCCCGCCGTATCCCCAACCGAACAGGCCCAGAATATCCAGCCCCCGCTCTTCCGCGATGTCGGCCAATTTCCCCAGCCTGTCATACGGCCACATGATGTCCCCGTTCTGCTGTTTCAGAATCGCGAGCAACCAGCCGGAAGCGGTCTTCGCCCACTCCGGACGGTACACCGGCCGTTCCGTCTCCGTTCGGACCCAGCCGCGGTAGATCCGCGCGGCCGCGCGCCAGGTTCCGGCATACGGCGCGATCCGCGTCGGCGGAAGCGTCTCGCGCCCGCCCGGCCGGACGAACACGTTGTGCCGGATCGCGGTCCCCAGCGTGCCGTCCGACGGCTCATACCGCGCGATCAACGTTTTCGCGCCGAACCGCGTGTCGTGACTCCCGACATACAGTCCGGCGGACTCCCCCGCGAAAGCGAGCCACTGCATGGTTCCGCCACAGCCCGGGTACTCCGCAGTGATCATCAGGCGTCCGTCGACTTCGCGCCACGGCATCGGATCCCGGCCCGCCGCGGGCGCGCGTCGGATCCGCCACCCGAACCCGTTGGGAATCAGCAGAGGCGTTTGCGCCAGCTCCGCACGGATGCCGTTGAGCACCGGCCCGGTCATGGCCTTCCCCACCCATTTCTCCGTGCGGTTGCGGATTTCGGCGCCGATCTCAAACGCGTCCGCGCTCCCGCGCACGCGCAACCGCAGCGAGATCTCGTAAACCTCACGCCCGTTGGTAAGCGTCCGATAAAGGATCTCCGCGCCGTCGCGCCGGTTGCGGAATATTGGCCGGACTTGGAGCGAACTCTCCAGAATCACCCCGCCAACCCCGGGCTGTCCGGGTGCCGGCTCCAGGGCCAGGGACCACCAGGGAGCCCCCGTAGGGCGGACCGGCGGACAACCCGGCACAGCGGGCTCGAGTGTGATGCCGTCGGCACGGACAATCAGGCGCCCGGCCGCGTTTTCGATCACCGCGCAGGGTGATCCCGTCGCGGAGTTCCCGTATGCCCCAACCGTTCCGCAAACCGACAGACCCATCACGAGCGGCAGAAGGGTAACCGGCCATTGCCTCATCCATACAGCATTCATTACCGAACAGCATATCCTTTTCCCGCCTGTTCGGGCAACCGCGCACTCGGAACAAAATTGGATTTCTTTACCGGAACGAATCCAGTACAGTATGCCGTGTTTTCATTGTAATCCGATTCAATCAGGGAGTTCCGTATGGCAGATGTACCGGTCCGGTCGGCGGCAACCCGTGTGGTTCAACCGCAATTCGTCTTCCCCTTTGTGCTGACCACCACGCTTTTCGCCCTCTGGGGGTTCGCGAATGACATCACCAACCCGATGGTGGCCGCGTTCAAGGCGGTTTTCATCGAAATCAGCAACACGGAGAGTTCGCTGGTGCAGTTCGCGTTTTACGGCGGGTATGCGACCATGGCCATCCCCGCCGCGCTTTTCATCCGCAAATACTCCTACAAATCCGGAATCCTTCTGGGGTTGGCCCTCTATTCCTTCGGCGCGCTCCTCTTCCTGCCGGCGGCCATCACCGAAAATTTCTTCTGGTTCCCGTTCTCGCTGTACATCCTGACGTTCGGCCTGGCTTTTCTGGAAACCACGGCCAACCCATACATCCTCTCAATGGGTTCGCCGGAAACCGCGACGCGCCGCCTGAATCTGGCGCAGGCCTTCAACCCCATGGGATCGCTGCTGGGCATGGTGGTGGCCAGCAAACTGGTGCTGCGCAACCTCAAGGCTGAAAGTTACTTCAAAAACATCACGGCAACGCTTCACGCGCAGGGGGTCGCCGAAACGGACCTGCCGCAGGCGATCCGGGATTTCGTGGCGCTGCCGGCCAACCGGCTGGAATATGCCGCGATGAAGACTCATGACATCACGACGATCCGCAACCCGTATGTGATTCTGGGTGTGGTGGTGGCCGTCTTCTTTTTCCTCTTTCTCGTGAGCCGCATCCCCTCCCAGTCGAAAACCGAACACATCCATCCGATCGAATCGGCCAAGCGCCTGCTCCGGAACCGGAACTGGGTCGGCGGCGTGATTGCCCAGACCTTCTATGTCGCCGCACAGATCACCTGCTGGACCTACATCATCCAGTATGCGGGCCGGAACTGCGGGTTCACGGCGGAACGCGCGCAGGACTGGAACATCGTCGCCATGATCATCTTCCTCAGCAGCCGGTTCATCTGCACCTTCCTGCTCAAGTACCTCAACGCCAGCCTGCTGCTCGCTTTGCTCGCCGTCGCAGGCGCGGTGCTCACCTCATGCACCATCGTGTTTCAGAATCTCACGGGGCTGGCCTGTCTGGTGGGCGTTTCCGCCTGCATGTCCCTCATGTTCCCCACCATTTACGGCATCGCGCTGGACGGTCTGGGCGAAGACGCCAAACTCGGTTCCGCCGGACTGATCTTCGCCATCGTGGGCGGCGCGCTGATGCCGATGGGAGCCGGCTGGTTCATCGATCAGGGCACCTTCCGTCTCGGCTCCTGGTCGCTGACCGGGGAAAGCGCCGCCTTCACCCTGCCGTTGCTGAGTTTTCTCGTCATCGCCGCCTTCGGCTGGATCACGTTCGCCAAGCCGAAACGCGCGCAGGCCTAACCGCTCAACCGCCTATGCCCGTCAAATCCACCGCCCGACGCAGCCGGAAACAGAGCGTCAAAACCTTTGTGCTCGACACCAACGTTCTGCTGCACTCGCCGAACGCGCTCAACGTGTTCGATGACAACCATGTGGTGCTGCCGATGGCGGTGCTTGAGGAACTGGACAAATTCAAGACCCAGAGTTCCGAGCTGGGCCGCAACGCGCGGGAAACGATCCGCAAACTCGATGCCCTGCGCGCCGTGGGCAAACTCTCGCGCGGCGTCCCGCTCCCGGGCCGCGGCACGCTGCGCGTGTTGGTCACCCCGGAAATCGAGCGGGCCGGACTGGAGGACGATACGCCCGACAACGCGCTGATCCGCCTGGCGTATTCTTTGGTGCGCCAAGGCGAACGCGTCATCATCGTTTCCATGGACCTCAATGTCCGCGTCAAGGCCAACGCCCTGGATCTGGAAACCGAGGACTTCGAGCATGACAAGGTCAATTTCGACGAATTGTACTGCGGCTACGCCGAGGCGTCCGTGCCGCGCGCCGTCATCGAACGCCTCTACAGCGGCCAGGTGCTGACGACGGCACCCACCCGTTGCCACCCGAATATGTTTCTGCACCTCTCCGCCGCGGAAGAGCCGGACATGAAAGTCATCGCCCGCGTGTTCCCGGACGGCACGCTCGCGGAGATTAATTTGTCCATCGACACGGTGTACGGGATCCAGTCGCGAAACATCGAGCAGCGCATGGCCCTGGAGCTGCTGATGGACCCTGCGGTGACCCTCGTCACCCTCGTGGGGCAGGCGGGCACCGGCAAGACGCTGCTGGCCCTCGCGGCGGGTCTCCATCTGGTGCAGCGCGCGCACCTCTTTGACCGCATTCTGGTCTCGCGCCCCATCGTGCCGCTCGGCAAGGACATCGGGTATCTTCCGGGCGACAAGGAGGAAAAACTCTCGCACTGGATGGAGCCGATCTTTGACAATCTCGATTACCTGCTGCGTAAAACCCAGCCCAACCAGCTCCCGCCAGGCGCGAAAAAACAGCCCAAGCCGCAGACGCCGCAGGACCGCATCAACCAACTTCTCGACAACGACACGCTTGAGCTGGAGGCGCTCACCTACATCCGGGGCCGTTCCATCTCCCGCCAGTTCATCCTCATCGACGAGGCCCAGAACCTCACTCCGCACGAGGTCAAGACCGTGGTCAGCCGCGCGGGCGAGGGTTCCAAAATCATCCTGACCGGCGACCCGTACCAGATTGACAACCCGTATCTGGACGCGTCGAGCAACGGACTGACCTACGCTGCCGAACGGCTCAAGGATCTGCCGCTCCACGGTCATGTCACGCTGCACCAGAGTGAACGCAGTCAACTTGCGGCCGCGGCCGCCCAATATCTCTGACGCCCTTCGCGGCGCCGAGCGGAGTACGATGAAAAGCATGCCCGGCACAACCTCGGTTCAAAAAGGGGCCGTTTTCGTGGCCACCGGTTTCGGACTCGGCCTGATCGCGCCTTTCGCGCCCGGCACGTTCGGTTCTTTGCCGGGCGTCGCGCTCGCCCTCTGGCTCACGCGGCAGGTCGTGCCCCTGCAGGTTTTGGCCTGCATCGGCCTTGCGCTGCTGGCAATCCCGATCTGCGGTGTGGCGGAAACCGTGCTGGGCAAAAAAGACGACGGACGGATCTGCGCGGACGAGTGGATGCTCTTCCCACTCTGTGTCATCGGTCTGCCCCTGACGCAGCACCTGTGGCTGCCGCCGCTCTGTTTCGTCGTGGCGCGGCTCTGCGACATCATCAAGCCGCCGCCGGCCCGCTCGCTGCAGGAACTGCACGGCGGCGTGGGAATCGTGATCGACGATTTTTTCGCCTCGCTGTATGCGCTGGCGTTGAATCACGCCGGATACCGGCTGGTGTTGCTTTTTCTGGCCTCCTGACCCGTGCGGTACCGCACCCCAACCCGAACTCCTCGAGGTGTTATGATGGATGATCCGACCCGCAGCCTGCTGAAAGAACTGCTCTCCCTGCCCACCCCCACCGGCTTCGAGTCGGCCGGCATGCGGCTGCTGGCTTCGCGACTTCGCGGCGCCGCGGTTCCGGGTGTCCGCTTCGACGTGCACGGCAATCTGCACGCCTGCCTGAATCCCGACGCGCCGTTGCGGGTCATGATCGAAGGGCACGGAGATGAGATCGGATTCATGGTCCAGCATATCGATGACGACGGGTTCCTGTACATGTGCCCGCTGGGCGGGGTGACCGTTCCGCTGCTCGCGGGTGAACGCATTGTGATCCAGGGCCGGAACGGACCGGTCTATGGCGTGTTCGGCGTGCGGCCGCCCCACCTGCTCTCCGCCAAGGATCGCGATAACGTCGCGCCGAAGGAGCTCCGGGAGATCGCCGTGGACATCGGGGCGCGGAATCAGGCCGAAGCGCTCGAATGCGTGGACCTCGGCAGTCCGGCCGTGGTGGCCTCCGGCTGGCTCGATCTGGCCAACAACCGCGCCGCCTGCCGCGGCTTCGACAACCGCATCGGCGCGTTCATCGTGGCGGAGGCGATGCGCCGGCTGGCACGCGAACAACTGAAGGTGGCGGTGCACATGGTCGCCAGCGTGCAGGAGGAGGTCGGACTGGTCGGCGGAACCACGGCGGCCTATGACATCCGTCCGCACATCGGCCTCTGCGTGGACGTGACCTTTGCCACGGACGCGCAAAAAGAGGACCGCAAACTCGCCGGCGACATCCGTCTCGGCGCCGGACCGGTGCTCGCCATCGGCCCCACCTACCATGCCGCGCTCAACGCGCGCGTCGCCGGGGCCGCGGCACGGGCGCGCCTCCCGCTCCAACGGCAGGTGCGCAACCGCGGAACCGGAACCTGCGCCTGGGCCATGCGCCTGTCGCGTTCCGGCGCGGCGGTGGCGCAGCTCAGCATCCCGCTCCGCTACATGCACAGTCCGGTCGAAGTCCTCAGTCTGGATGACGCCGCGCGCACCATCGATCTGCTGTGCGCCACCCTGCTCGACCTGCCGGCCGACCTTGACCTCTGTCCGAGTTGACGTATGCCTTTCCCGGTTGTCTATCTTTTGGATCAGGACGCCGCGAGCGAGACGTTCATCCGGCGCGAGATCGATATGCTGAGACGCCGGAACTGGCCCGTGCTCACGCGGTATGTGACGTCCGGAGCCGACGTGCTGAAATTCGCGCCGGGCGCCTGTCCGCGGGCCGGCCGCGGCCGGTTCGCACGTGCCGCGTGCCGGCGCCTCCTTGCGGAAGGGTTCCGCTCGCCCCTCACCGCCTGCCGCATTCTCAAGCGCCTGCCTCAGGCCGCATCCCTCGCCGCACTGGCGGCCGAAACGGAGTGCCGTCTGATCCACGCCCAGTTCGCCGGTCTGACCGCCGAACTCGCCGCGCTCGCCGCCCCAACCCTTGGAATCCCCTGGACCTGCGCCGTCCACGCCAAGGATGTCTTCGCCACGCCCGCGCGTCTGCTGGGACGCCGTCTGCGCTCGGCCGCCGCCGTGGTGGCCTGTTCCCGCGCCGCGGCCGATGCCGTCACCGCGGCCGGTTACCCGCCGCGGCAAATCGCGGTGATCCGTCACGGGCTGCCCCTGAACGACTTCGCGTTCGACTCCATCCAGCCCGACGGGGTCATCCTGTTCGTCGGCCGTCTGGAAACCAAAAAAGGCGTGGACACACTGCTTCACGCCTGCGCGCTGCTCCGCGGGCGCGGCGTCCCGTTCACCTGCGTCATCGCGGGCGAGGGGCCATGCCGCAGAGACCTCACCCGCCTCAGCGACCGGTTGGGGCTCGCTGAAAACGTAGTCTTCATCGGCTGGCAATCACCGGAGGAGACCCGCTCCCACATCATGGACGCGTCGATCCTCGCGCTGCCCTCACGGCGCTTGAGCAGCGGGGACCGCGACGGCATCGCGAATGTGCTGCTTGAGGCCATGGCCCTCGGCACACCGGTCCTGACCACCACCGCCGGCGCGGCGTCCGAAGTGCTCACCGATCAGAGTAACGGTCTGTTGGTGTCCCCGGATGATCCGGTGGCGCTGGCGGACGCGCTGACCCGGGCTCTGGCCTCGAAAAGCTTGCTGCTGCGCCTCGCGCAGGCCGGCCGCTCCACCATCGAACAACATTTTGACGGGTCCAAAACGATCTCCGGAATCGAGGCGTTTTTTCTGCGCGCGATCACCCCCGCGCCTCCGGAACCGCCGGTTCCGACCACATCCGCCTGAGGCGGGCGAGCGCGTCGCGCAGCGCTTCCCCCTTGGCCTCCGCCGCGGGCTCAAACACCTTTAGAACCGGTTCCGCCCCGTAAAAGGCGAACGCGCCGAAGTCGATCCGGCCCTGCCCCGGGACCAGATGGTCCTCCATAAGCGGGGCCACATCGTGAATGTGTATGCCGCGTGTGAACGGCAGCAGCAGACGCGCCGCCTCGGCATGGCGGATCCATCCGAGATTCTCACGCACCTGGCCGTGACCGAGGTCATGCCAGTATGCGAGTGCGGAAGTCTCGAAGCGGCGTTTCAGCATCACCATCTCCGTCTCATCCGGAAACGCCTCCAAGGAAGGCAGGTTTTCCAGACAGAGGGACATGCCGGCCTTCTCGAACGCGGGCAGCAACCGGTCCAGCGAGAGGCAGAAGCCGTCAAACACCGCGCGGACCCGCCGGGTCCGCAACCGCAGCGCCTTCGCCAAGAGCGCGGCGGAGCGGCCCGTCTCCGCATCCCCCTCCTCCGAACGCGCTTCGAGCAGTGCCCGCGTGCCCCTTTCCCCAAAAAGCGTTTTCAGGAAAATGCGTCCGGCGTGCAGCACCACCGCCCGCGCCCCCATCCGTTCGGCGAATTCGCGCGTGCGGCCCAGCAGGATCGAGGCCATGGCCCGCTCATCCTCGTCGCGCGACGCCAGCAGGTATAACTCGGGATAGCCGTGCGGGGCGCCAACCGGCACCGGGCAATAGGCGTGCACGCTATCAACCGTGACGCGCCCGTCCCGCACGCAGCGTTCGATCCCCCGGGACAGCTCTTCCGTGGTGTGATACCCGAGTTCGAGCGCGTCGAAACCGAGTTCGCGGATCTCCTCCGCCAACGCCTCCCCCGAATCGTGACGCAACGCGCACCAGTTTGTTGACAACGCGAATCGCATCGTGTCCCCGCTCTTGTTGCGGCGCGGCCTTAAACCGGCCGGTGAATCAGCGCCATGAACTCCTGCCGCGTGGCCGGATCGGTCCGGAAGGAACCCAGCACCGCGGAGGTGGTCATCACCGAGTTCTGCTTCTCCACGCCCCGCATCATCATGCAGAGATGGCGGCACTCCATGACCACGCCGACTCCCTCCGCGTCGGCTTCCGTCAGAATGGCCTGCGCGACCTCCTCCGTGAGCCGCTCCTGAATCTGCAGCCGCCGCGCGAAACAGTCCACGATCCGCGCGATCTTGCTGACCCCCAGCACCTTGTCCTTCGCGATGTACCCGACGTGACAGCGCCCGTAGAACGGCAACAGATGATGTTCGCACAGACTGTAAATCTCGATGTCGCGCACGATGATCATGTGATTCAAATGCGCCTGAAACACCGCCCGGTTCAGGATCTGGCGGGGCGTCTGCCGGTATCCGCCGGTGAGGAACGCCAGCGCGCCCGCCATTCGTTTGGGCGTGCCGCGCAACCCCTCCCGCTCCGGATCTTCGCCGAGTTCCACCAGCAGCGCGCGGACCAGCTTGGCGATCCGCGCCGGATCAACCTGTTTTCGCTTCATGCCGCCACTGTACCCCAGCCCTTTTGTGAACTCAAGCCGTGAGTGCCGCAGGGGGAGAGATTCGGTCGTGCATTTTTCTTCTGTCGGCCCGCCCGGGCATGATACCTTCTTCCCATGAACAACAAGAACATCGCGCTGCTGATCGATTGCGACAACACGAGCCGCGAGGCGGTGGAGCCGGTCCTCAACGAACTGGCCAAATACGGGGTTGTGAACATTCGCCGGGCGTACGGTGACTGGAAGAGCAGCCAGTTGAAACACTGGGAGTCGCACTCGCTGCTTTTTGCGTTGAAACCGGTTCAACAGTTCGGCTACACCAAAGGCAAGAACGCCACGGACGCCGCCATCATCATCGATGCCATGGATATCCTGTACACCAACGCGATCGAGTGTTTCGCGATCATGAGCAGCGACAGTGACTTCACGCCGCTGGTGGTGCGCCTCCTGGAGAGCGGGAAACAGGTGTTCGGTTTCGGCGAAAAGAAGACCCCGGCCCCGTTCATCAAAGCCTGTTCGCAATTCATCTTCACGGAAGACCTGATCTCCGCCGCGCGGGAGGACGAGGCCTCGTCCGTTGCGGCCTCCCCGAAGAAACGCGCCGCCGGGGAGTCCGTTGACCCGCCGCGCGCGGACGAGGACGCCCGCAAGACAAAAAATGAACTGCGCGGCGACACCGGGTTGGTGCGCATGCTGCGGCTGGCCTGCGACAACACCGCCGACGACGACGGGTGGTCGCCGATGAGCCGGGTATCCCAGTATATCGCCAATCAAAAATCGTTCTCGCCGGTCAATTACGGCTACAAGCGGTGGAGCGATCTCATCCGCGCCACAGACCTGTTCCGGATCGAGCGCCGCAACGGGACGGCCATGTATATCCGCGATCGGCGCACGAGGCCCGAAAAGTCGGAACGCCGCGCAGCCGGCCTCGGCGCGCCTTGACCGAAGGCGTCACGCCGGCCGTTCGATTCACGGGTGCTGGACGCGCGGACAGGGAACCGGTATCCTTGTGCCAATGTGAGGTGTGTTATGGTACCCGACCTTCAGGCGAGTCTGTTGTGCGACGATGTGCGGCAGGAGCGCAACGGAAAATTCATGCTGATCGGCATTTTCGACGGGCTGGTGCAAGCCGCGAATCAACCGGTCTGTCCGCGCATTTGCCTGATGAACCGCTGGTGTGCCGGAGCGGGCACCTTCACCCAACGGTCACGCATCATGGCGCCGGATGGGCTGACGGTCGTGGGAGAAGGGCAGCCGGTGCCGATCACGCTCTCCAACGACCAGCAGGTCGCAACCACCGTGGAGGTTTTTCTCAATCTGGCATTTCATCAGGCGGGTACGCACTGGGTGGAAATTCTTCTGGATCAGAAACTGCGGATGCGCTATCCGCTGCATGTGCGCAAGATCCAACCCCAGCCGGCGCCGCCTCCGCCGCCCCCCCCGAACCCGTAGCGCCCGGCGCGCCCAGCTCCGCCAGCAGACCGCACACCTGTTCCCACGGACGGTTGCGCAGCGCTTTCCTGCGCAGGGACAGCGTGTACCGCCGGGCGTCGCACTCCGGCGACGATTCCGCTCCCAATGCCCGCTGCTCCGCTTTGAGCCGGTCGATCCACAATTGCCGGATCAAGTCCTGAACCGCATCCTCTTGGGTCATCTCGCGGGCGCAGAGCATCTTCTGTTTGTGCGCAAGCAGGCGGTCGAACAGCGGAATCCACTCCTGCAGGGTTTGCTGATAATACCGGGTCAGCATGTCCTCGCCGCTCTGATACTGACGGAGCAGGACCGCCACGAGATCGCGCGCGAACGGATGAGCAATCAGGTCAAGCGGCAGATACCGCGAAACGAGTTCGAACACCACCGGGTCCCGCTCATGCTCGATCAGGCATTCGCATACGAGAATCTCCAGGCGCGAAGGCGGCGCGAAGGCGGCGCCGGCATCCAAGTCGACATTGCCCTCCGGAGACGGTTCCGGCCCCTCGTGCCGTTCTTCGCGCGTTTTGTCCAGCGGAACGGCCGCGGCACCGCCGGTTTTGAAAGTCTGGGCCAGAGCCGCTTTCCGGCTCAGCGCCTCGCGATGCTTCTCGAGATCCTCCTCCAGCGCGGAATACGGCAGATGCAGCCGTTCCCCCGCTTCCTGCAACAGCCGCGTGCGCAACACGGCGCCGGGGCATGCGGCCAGGGTACCGATCACGCCGCGCGCCACACGGCTGACCGCATCGATCGCCTCGGGGTTCGGCTCGTCCCGCATCTGCGTTTCAATCTGGAAGGCGATGAGCGAAACCGCGCGTTCCAGCAGGTCCCGGAACGGTTCGGGGCCCTGATCGCGCAAGAGCGAATCGGGGTCCTCCCCGGCAGGCAGACAGGCCACGCGGACCGGGATCTCCTCTTCCAGAAAAAGCGTGCCGGTGTGCAGCGCGGCCTTGCGCCCCGCGCTGTCGCCGTCAAAGACCAGCGTCACGCTGTCGGCATACCGTTTGAGCAGCTTCACGTGGTCCCGGGTGAACGCCGTGCCCTGCGACGCGACAGCGGTTTCGAAACCGGAGGCGTGACAGCGGATCACGTCGATCTGACCCTCGCACACGAGCGCCTCACGCCGCGGATGTTTGACGATTTTCCCGCTGGCCTTGTGGAACGCGTAGAGTACACGGCTTTTGGTGAAAATCGGCGTCTCCGGGCTGTTGACGTACTTTCCGGCCCGTTCCCTCGGCGCCAGGAGTCGGCCGCTGAAGGCCACCACCCGGCCTTGCCGATCCCAAATCGGGAACATGAGCCGCCCGTGGAAGCGGTCGAAGTAACGGCCCCGACCGTCACGGTCCGACTCGCAGAGAATACCGGCCCGGACCAGCACCTCCGGGGTGAAGCGGCTTTTTTCGAGCGCGTTCAGCAGGGCGTCGGCGGCATGTTCCGGCGCATAACCGATCCCGAAGGATTCCACGATCTCCCCGGACAGTTTGCGCTGGGCCAGATAACGGCGCGCGTGTTCCGCCTCCGGCAGGTTCAGCAGGCATTGCCGGTAATACTCCGCCACGGCGGCATGCGCCGCGTACAGGACCGCGCGTTCGCCTGACGCCCCCTGATCCTCTCCGTCCTGAAGCGCGACCCCGGCGCGTTCCGCCATCGCTTTGACCGCGTCGACAAAGGTCAGGCCATCCTGCTTCATCACAAACGAAAACACATCGCCCTTTTCCCCGCAGCCGAAACAGTGGAAGCTTTGCCGCGTGGGGTTGACCGTGAACGACGGCGTCTTCTCATGATGGAAAGGGCAACAGGCCTTGAATGAACCGCCCGCCTTCTTCAGCGGCACGCGGGAACCGATCACGTCAACAATGTCGATCCGGGCGCGGATCTCTTCCAGAATGGACTCTGTGATTCTGACTGCCATGAAACCGCTTCACCTGACTGCCCGTGGCCGGCACCGGTTTGTTCCCGCGGGACCGGGCGGGGAACCGGCGGGATTGATAGAGAACATACCATGCCCTCCCCTCCGCCACAAGCCGGAGCGCTTCCCGACGTCCCGGCTGACTGAGGATTGCACCAAGCCCGCCCCGATCTGTCAATCCCCGTTTCATCTGACACGCGACCGTAACGAAGGCCGGACGTCCCGGAGGACTCACTCCCGCAGAATCGGGGAGGTGTAACGAATACGTGCGGACGGGGACACGTTCGGGCGAACCGTCCACGCGCACGCATGACCGGCGCGCTTGCGCTCTACGGCCAATTTATGCGATAAATATCTTTAATTCGGCCCCTGCCATATGGGGTTCACCGACACAAAAGGAGTTCCACCGTGCCGCACTTGCGCTTTTCCGCCGCCTTGTTCATCCTGTCCGGCTCCCTGGCTTTCGCCCAAACCCCCGCGCCCGAAGCCCTCTTCGCCGCGATGTCCAAAGAGGAAGTCCAGGCCTTCGAGCTCAAAACCATGGAGCGTATCGCCGACCTCGCGCTGATCCCGCCAACGCTGAACACCGACCCGCTGCCAAAGTACGACTACGACCGGCTCGACTACGGCATGACCATCGGCATCGCACGCGCGCCCGGCGGCCGCCTCTGGGCCTGTTGGGTCGCGGGCGAAGACGGCCCCAAAGCCTTCTTCGTGCTCAACCGCAGCGACGACGACGGCGAGACCTGGTCCAAACCCTGCCTCGTGATCGACGCCCACGCCCCCGACCGCCTGCCCATGCCCCGCAGCACGCTGGTCGGCAACCTCTGGACCGACCCGAACGGGAAGCTTCACCTGTTCTTCAGCCAATCGATGATGCAGTTCGACGGCCGCGCCGGCTCGTGGGAGGCGGTCTGCGAAAACCCTGACGCGGACAAGCCTGTCTGGTCCGCGCCCCGCCGTATCTGGCATGGTCACACGCTCAACAAGCCGATCGTCCTTTCGACCGGCGAATGGCTCCTCCCGGTCTCGCTCAACCGCAGCGGCGGGTTCGGCCCCTTCCGCGGCGCGTTCAAAGAACTCGACCCCCTCCGCGGCGCAAACGTTTTCCGCTCAGCTGACCAGGGCGCGACCTGGGAACGTCTCGGCTGTGTCGCCTACCCCAACCCCTGCTGGGACGAGCACATGTTCATCGAGCGCAGAGACGGATCGCTCTGGATGCTGGCCCGCACCGGCAAGGGCCTTATGCAGAGCTTCTCCGGCGACAAAGGCAAGACCTGGTCCGAACCTACCGCGCCCGAAAACATCCGTCAGCCCGTCGCGCGCTTCCACATCCGCCGTCTCGCCTCTGGCCGCATCCTGCTTGTCAAACACGGCGACACCGCCGACTCGACCGAAGGCAAGCGCAACAAGCTCAAGGCCTTTCTTTCCGAGGACGACGGCAAGACCTGGCGCGGCGGGCTCATGCTCGACGAGCGCAATGGCGTCTCCTACCCCGACGGGTTCCAGGCACCCGACGGGACCCTTTACATCTCCTATGACCGTAACCGCAACACCGACGGCGAAATCCTGCTCGCGCGCTTCACCGAGCAGGACATCCTCGAAAGCAGACTCGTCGGGGCAAAGTCGAGACTCCGGATGCTGATCAGCCGCCCCCTGAAAAAACGCGGCACGGAAAAGAGATAGCCGTCATGCGCACGCATTGACCGGACAGGCGGCATCTGGCACAATGAGCCCCATATGGACGGGGCGGACATCCCGGCCGCACACGAAAAGCCGGATGGTCACGAGTGAAGAACGACGCCATAGAACAACGCGGTTTCCGATTGCTCGAACAACTGGATGAGACCAGCCGGACCTTGGTTTGGCGCGCCGTGCAATCCAACCTGGACCGAACCGTCATCCTGCGGATCCTGAAAGAACACGCGGCCCGGAATCCTGAGGAAACGGCGCATTTCCTGATGATCGCCCGCCGGATCGCCCGCATCAAAAGCGAGGCGGTCTGCGCCATTTTCGATATCGTCAGCGAAGCGCCCCTGCACTATGTGGTCATGGAGCAGGTGGACGGACCCACACTGGAGGAACTCGTTGTACGGCACGGCCCCCTGCCGTTCCCGCAGATCCTCCGGATCGCCGCGTCCCTAACGGACGGTCTGGATCAGATGTGGCGTTCCGCGCATCTCGTCCACCGCAACCTGAAAGGCGCGACGATCCGCCTGGATGCGCGCGGCATCGCGAAAATCACGGATTTCAGTCTGGCCATCGAGGCCGGACCCGGTATCGACGCGACGGCCATGGATCAGGGCCTGATTGTCGGAACGCCCTGTTTCCTCTCGCCGGAACAGGCCTCCGGATCCCGCACACTGACGACGCAGTCCGATATGTACGCGCTGGGTGCGTTGCTCTATTATCTGGCGACCGGGCATCTGCCGTTCGAGGAGCTGGATGTGGTGTCGATTCTCGCGGCGCACCGGAACCGCCGGGTGCCGCCGCCGCATCTCGTGCGTAATGATCTGCCGAAACCCTTCTCCTGGTTTCTGCACCGGCTCATGATGAAATCGCCGGAAAACCGCTATGACGGATGGGATGCGGTCCGGCAGGATCTGGAGCGGCTTCGGCAGGGCACCCCCCCCGCCTGCGTTTGCCCGGACGATGCGGCGCCCAGCACGGTAGACGCCGCGCCTTTGCGCGACAGCGTTTCCGCCCCGCCCGCAGAGGGACAAGAGGCTGCGAGTCCGCGGATCCGGATGTCGGGCCGTCCGAAAAACGAGAAGATCACGGCGTATCAGTCGAAAACCATCGAAGAGGATCACGCGCGTGAGATCCGAAAAGAAACCCTTGTTCGGGAAGGTTTCTGCTGGCTGGCTCTGGCGGCCTGGTTGACCGGGTTGTTCTGGGTACGCGCCGTTCTGGAACCCGCGGAAGGGCAACCTGCCCTCCCACCGGAACCGGAGTCCCCGCCGAGGGAAGAAGCGCAGACCGTAGCAAAGAGGCCGGAAGCGGAGCATGCGGCGCAAAACACGGGCGCCCCCGCGGTTACCGACTTGTCCGTTCCGCCGCCCTCCGCCGCCGGCATCGCGGCGGACCCGTCTGCCGCCGGGGAGATGCATCCCGCATTGAAGACCGCGCTGTCTCAGGCCCTGATCAAGGGGAACCTCATCCGCGCCCGCGCGCTGGTGCAGTCGCACCCCTCCCCCTTCCGCAATCAGGCCGAACTGGCCGCGTTTCTCACGGACATGCCGGACCCCGACAGCCTGGTAGCCGAATATCTGCTGGATCAGACCGGCAAACCGCTGCAGTGGGAGCGCAACGGCAAAACGCGCACCGTGATCCCGCGCGCCATCGTCGGCAACACCGCGCATCTGGATGCCAACGGGAACCGGGCCGAACTGCCGCTGGACACGCTGAGCCCGGAAGAGAAACTGCGCTGGATGAACCCGGCCCGCAACGCGCACCAGACCGCAGCGCAATGCCTGGTGTTGCTGCATTCCCCGCGACGCCATGAAATCCGTTCGCGGATGGCGCACTGTCCGCTTCTGGCGCCGTTTCTGGAGGAGGCGTTGCGCCTGATGTCCGAAGACGTCACGCCTCCCGAACAATAGCGGCCTTTGTTTTCAGTTCGTCGATCCGCGCGTACGCCGCCTCTTCCGCCGCCGCCTGGTGCAGCGACCGGATCACGGTCTCCCGGACCTCCTCGAACGACAGGGCACGGGACGGCAGGCGCTCCGTCACTTTGAACAGATGGAGCATTCCCTCCCCGAAATCGACCACCTCGCTCCACTGTCCGGGCTGCAGCGCGAACAGGTCCCGCTCTATGGCCTCCGGCAACTCGCCGCGCGTCACGACGGCAAACGCGCCGCCGTCACGCGCGTAGGTTTCGGAATAGAGCGGCAACGCCTCGTCCCGCCAATCCACCCTCCCCGCTTCCACGTCACTTTTGAGTTGCAACAGCGACATGAAAATTGAGGGGCGGCTGACCAGGTCGACAAAGCGGCACACGTGTTCCAGACGCAGCCCCTCCGACACCGTGAAGAGTTCGGCGTGCGCGTCGAAATAGGCCTTGGCGGCCGCCTCGTCGGGCGCGGTCACGCCCTTCCGGATTTCTTTCAGGTATCGCCTGACCTGCAACCCCTCGCGCGCGCGGGGAATCCGCTCGGTTTCCGGATAGGACGAATAGGCATCGGCATATTGCGTCAGCTCCTGCCGGATGCGCGCTTCGGACGGAATGGGCTGCGTCGCGCGCGCCTCCTGCCGCACCACTTCGTTTTCGACCAACCCCTCCACCGCCCAGTCCCGCAGCTGCGCCTCATCCGGCTCGCCGCCGTTCGCGCGGACATACTCCTCATACCCGTGGCGCAAGCGCTCGACCTCACGGGTCACGGCCTCTTCGGGAATCTCGGTTCCGTTCACAATCAGCTTCATTCGGGGGCCTTTCTTCCGGCGCTATTTCACCAAGCCGCAGAGTGTGGGGACCACCATGGAGATCCACGGGACAAAGGTGATCAGCATCAGGGCGACAATCATGGCGGCAAAAAAGGGAAGGGCTTTGACCGTGACGTTGGCGATGGTGGTCTTGCCGACACCGCACCCGATGAACAGGCAGGTTCCGACCGGCGGCGTGCAGAGACCGATGCACAGATTGGCGATCAGGATGATGCCGAAATGGATGTCGGAGAGTCCGAGCTGACGCACGACCGGCAGCAGGATCGGCGTGAAGATCAGGAGCGCGGGCGTCATGTCCATGAACATCCCCACCACCAACAGCATCACGTTGAGGGTCAACAGGATCACGGCGGGCCGATCCGAAAGGCCCATCAGGGCGGAAGAAACCGTCTGCGGAATATTGGCCACGGTCATGATCCACGACATGGCGCTCGACGCGCCGATCAGCAGCATGACCACCGCCGTGGTCAACCCGGTCTGTAGCGCGATCCCGGGCAGGTCTCGCCAGGGGATCTCACGGTAGAGCACAACCGACAGCAAGAACGAATAGGCCACCGCCACCGCCGCGGCCTCGGTCGCCGTGAACACGCCGGACAGGATCCCGCCGATGATCAGCACCATCAGAACCAGACTGGGCAACGCGCGCCAGCAGATGAGGAGCGGATGGCTGGGCGCTTCGCGGGCCTCCGCCCGGCCGTACCCGTGCCGCACCGAGATCACCCCCGCCGTGATCATGATGCAGAGTCCGACCAGCATCCCGGGCAGGATCCCGGCCATGAACATGGCGGCGATTGAAACCGACCCCGCCGCCACGGAATACACGATCATCGCGTTGGAAGGCGGGATCAGCAGGCCGGTCGTGGCCGCCGTGGCCGTGACCGCCACATTGAACTCGCGGTTATACCCCTTACGGTTCATCTCGGGGATCATGAAGCCGCCGATGGAAGAGACTGCCGCGGCCGCAGAGCCCGAGATCGAACCGAACATCATGCAGGTCAGCGTGTTGACATATCCCAGCCCGCCCGGAAAACGTCCCACGGCCAGCGCCGCGAAATCGATCAGCCGCCGCGCGAGACCGCCGCGCCCCATCAAATATCCGGACAGCACGAAGAACGGGATCGCCAGCAGCGGGAAACTGTCCACCCCGTTGGCCATGCGTTGCGCCACCGTGTAGGCCGGATCCCCGCCGTTCGCCAGAATGGCCAGCAGGGACGAGACCGCGATCGCCACCGCCACCGGAGCGTTCATCAGCAGCAGTGTGAAGAACGTGACCGTCAGAAGCAGAATGATTCCGATCATCGACTCATCCCTCCGACCGGGTTTGCGAACCGAGCTGTCCGGCCGGCGTCCGGAGGATCGACAGGGCATTCTCCACCGCGAACAGCGTGATGAACAGGCCGGCCAGCGGCAGCGAGAGATAAACCATCCCCCGCGTGAGCGGGCGGAGCGTCGGCAACTCCTGGCTCATCTGCGCGAGGGCCAGACCCCAGCCGCCGCGGATAAACACGGTGACCGCCAGGATCACGATCACGGCCTGCACCAGCAGGCTCACGGTTTTACGCGCCTCGGGATGCAGCAGATTGACGAAAAAATCGACACCGAGGTGCGCCTTCCCGCCAAACGCCAGCGCCGCCCCGATCATCGAGACCCAAACCAGCAGAACCCGAGCCAGCTCGTCCGTGTACTGCGCCTGATGCCCGAGCACGAACCGGGTGAAGACCCCCCACAGCACCGTCAGCGTCAGCAGCGCCACCATGACCATCACGAGCGTTTCCAACGCCCGGATGACCGCATGTCTCAGCTTCAGCCAGGCGCCCATCACCGCACCTCCTGGATTTCATTGTAAATCCGCCGGATGTCCGCATAATCCTTGTGCGCCAGGATCGGCGCGCAGGCTTTGCGGAAACTCGCAATGTCCGGGGTGATGATCTCCACGCTTTTCGCACGGGAGTCCGCGAGGGACTTCTCCGTGGTTTCGGCCCACAACACGCGCTGAAAGGACTCGGATTCATCCGCCGCCTGCTGAAGGGCCTGGCGGATTTCGAGCGGCAGCCGGTCCCAGGTTTTGAGGCTGATGATCAGCATATCCGGAATCCGTTGGTGTGCGGAAAGGATGAAATACTTGCACACCTCGAAATGCCGGCTGGTGACGAACGAAGGCGGATTGTTCTCGGCCGCATCGACCGTGCCCTGGGCCAGCGCGGTGTACAACTCCCCCCAGTTGATCGGACAGGGGCTTCCCCCCATCGCATTGATCATGTCCATCGCGGTCCGGCTGTTCATCACCCGGACTTTCATGCCGCGCAGATCCTCCACCGAGCGGACCGGTTTTTTCGTGGTGTAGAAATTGCGGTCCCCGGAATCGTAATAGCACAAGCCGCGGAAGGAGCGTTCCGCGCCGAGGGTCAGCAGGCGCTTACCCACCGGGCCGTGCAGTGTGTTCCAGAAATGATTCGCATCGCGGAAAACGAACGGCACACTGAAGACTTTCATTTCGGGGATGAACGCCTCGATGGCCGCGGTGGAGACTTTGGTCATCGCCAGCTCCCCCTTCTGCACCTGTTCGAGGCACTCGGTCTCGCCGCCGAGCACGCCGCCGGAATAGAGGTCGATCGTCGCCCGTCCGCCGGTGAGTTCCTCCAGCCGCTTCTTCATGAACGCCATGCCTTGGTGTACCGGATGCGACTCATCCAGCCCGTGCGCGAGTTTGAGCACCACCGTGCGGTCGCCTCCCCCCCCGCCGGTTTCCGCGCGCGGCGGGCGGATGACAAAAGCCCCCAGCCCGCAGGCCACCAGGATTCCGGTCAGCGTCCCGGCGAAAAAAAACGATACGGACCGATTGATCATCTCACATCCCTTCCCCTTCAGAGTTGATGGTCACGCAAGCGGGCCGCCACGGTCCGCAGCCGCGCGCAGACCCGATCGCGGCCCAGCAGCGCCAGCATCTCAAAAAGCCCCGGGCCCTCCGTTAGACCGGACACCGCCACCCGCACCGGATGCACGAGCGCCCCCAATCCGGATCCGCGGGCTTCCGCCAGCGCGTTCAGTGCCGCGTGCGCGGCGTCCGGGGTGAACGCCGGCAGCGTCGCATAGGCGGCGGCCACCTCCTCCAGGGTCTCCGGCACGCCTGCGGGCTTGAGACGTTTCTCCACCCCTTGGGGGTCGAACGCGTACGCCTCGGTGAAAAAATACGCGCAGGAATCCGGGATCTCGCGGAAAAACTTGGTGCGCACCTGCATCTGCCCGATGATCCCCGGCAGATCCGCGCCGTCCGTCGCGAGCCCCGCCGCTTCGACCCGTCGGACGAATTCCTCCGTGAACCGCTCCCGCGGCAGACGGCGGATGTACTCGCCGTTCATCCAAACCAGTTTCTTGAGATCGAAGCGCGCGGCGCTCGATTTGCAGCGGTCCAGCGTGAAGAGCGCCACCATCTCCTCGCGCGTCAACACCTCGCGGTCATCCCCCGGCGCCCAGCCCAGCAGCAGCAGGAAGTTGAAGAGCGCCTCCGGCAGATACCCCTGATCGCGGAATTCGCCCACAAACGCCGCGCCATCACGTTTCGAATACGGCTTGCCCTGCTGGTTGACAATCATCGGCAGATGCGCGTACTGCGGCACCGGCGCGCCGAGGGCCCGGAAAAGCTCGATGTGTTTGAAGGTGTTTTCGACATGGTCGTCGCCCCGGATCACATGCGTGATTTTCATGTCGATGTCATCCGCCACGTTCGCCAGATGGAAAACCGGCGTGCCGTTCGAGCGCACGATCACGAAATCCTGGGTGTCGGCGGCCTGTTTGCGCATCCGGCCTTTCACCAGGTCAATGAACTCAAGGCGCCCCTCCTTGGGCATGCGGAAAACCACGCACTCGTCACCGCCGCCTTTGGCTTCGCGGTAGGCGAGCCCGCGCTGCAGCAGGGTTTCCGCCAGCGCGAGGTGCCGCGCCGTCTGCCGGCTCTGGTAGGTCTCCGGCTCGTCGTAATCCAGCCCCAGCCAGGCCATGCACTCGAGCAGCGTGCGGATCGCCTCCGGCGTGGAGCGCTCGCGGTCGGTATCCTCAACGCGCAACAGAAACCGGCCTTCCGCATGCCGTGCGAACAGCCAGTTGAAAATCGCCGCCCGGATGTTGCCGATGTGGACATTCCCGGTCGGACTGGGTGCGAAACGGACTCTGACAGACATGCGAACCTCCTTGCGCGCCCCCCCCTCCGCTACGGGAAAGCCGGGGGTCCCCGGCCTTCCCGCGCACGCGCGCCTCCTATTTGGCGTAGAGTTTCTTCGCGTGGTAGTGGTTGTGCAGCAGCGCGTGCGCCTTTTCGCTGAGCGGCGCGCCCAGATAGTCGGCGTAGAGTTTCTGCACCTGCGGATTGAGATGGGACATGCGGATCACGCACTTCTCGTCATCCGTGTAGATTCCCGCCGTGCGCGCTTTCCGCACAGGGTCCGTCGCGCCGGTGGGCTGGCCGCCGCCGCCGATGCACCCGCCGCGGCAGGCCATGACCTCGATGAAGTCATACCGCGGCTTGCGACCGGCCTTCCGGTCCTCCCGCACCGCATCGAGAACCTGTTCCACATTCCCCATCTGATGGGCCACCGCGATCCGGACGGGGGTTCCCTTGATGTCGATCACCGCCTCTTTGACGCCCTCCATGCCGCGGACCGCCTCGAAGTTGATCGACGGCGGCTGGGCGTCGCCGGTGATCAGGCAGTACGCCGTGCGGAGCGCCGCCTCCATCACGCCGCCGGTGACGCCGAAGATCGTGCCCGCGCCGGTGTACTCGCCGAGAACCGAATCGGCCTCCTCCTTTGCGAGGTTCAGGAAATCGATCCCCGAACTCTTGAACATGCGCGCCAGTTCCCGGGTGGTGAGCACCACATCGATATCCTGGTGGCCGCTCGCGTACATGTTCTCGCTGCGGGTGATCTCGTATTTCTTCGCCGTGCAGGGCATGATCGAAACCATGAAAAGTTTCGCGGGATCGATGCCCATCTTCTCCGCGTAATAGGTTTTCGCGAGGACGCCCAGCATCTGCTGCGGCGATTTCGCGGTGGAGAAGTTGTCCATGAAGTCCTGCGCGTACTTCTCCATCCAGTCGGTCCAGGCCGGACAGCACGAGGTGATCAGCGGCAGGGTACCGCCTTTCGTGAACCGCTTGATGAATTCGCTTCCCTCCTCCATGATCGTCACATCGGCACTGTAGTTGGTGTCGAAAACCGCCTTGAAGCCGAGGCGGCGCAGTCCCGCATAGGTCTCGCCGGTCATCAGCGTGCCCGGCGGCAGGCCGAACGCCTCGCCGATGGCCACGCGCACGGCCGGCGCGATCTGCACCACGCAGACCTTTTCCGGATCGCGGAGCGCGTCCCAGACCGGCCGCGTCTGGTCCTTCTCGTAAATCGCGCCCACCGGGCAATGCGCCGAACACTGGCCGCACTTGATGCAGGGCGATTCGTTGAGCGTGACATCCGCAGCGGGCGCCATGCGGGTCTTCTCGCCGCGTCCGATGAATTCGAGCGCCCAAACGTTCTGCATCTGCTGGCACACCTGGGTGCAGCGCCCGCATTTGACGCACTTCTCCGGGTGAAGCACGATCGACGGCGTCGACGCGTCGACCGGGATCGACGGCACGTCGGTCGGGAACGGGATCTCCCGGATTCCGAAATCCGCGGCCAGTTTCTGCAATTCGCAGTTCCCGTTGCGGGGGCACTGCAAACAGTCGTTGGGATGGTTGGCCAGGATCAGCTCCAGCACCGTCCGCCGGACCCGCACAATGTCCGCGTCGTGGGTGGTGATCTTCATGCCCGGCGCCACATCCGTGCAGCAGGCGCGGAGCAGCTTGGGCGAACCGGAGGAGCGCACCACGCAGATGCCGCACGCGGCCCAAGGCGTGAGGTCCGGATGGTAGCAGAGCGTGGGGATCTTGATCTGCACGGATTGTGCGGCCTTCAGGATCGAGGTTCCGGCCGGAACCTCGACCGGGATGCCGTTGATTTCAAGTTGGACAAGGTGAGACATGGATGAGACCCTTTCAGAAATTAAGCGCGCGCGACCGCATGGAATTTGCAGACTTCAAAGCACTGGCCGCACTTGATGCACGTTTCCGGATTGATCACATGCGGCTGTTTGCGTTCGCCGGCGATGGCCCCGACCGGACAGACCCGGGCGCAGGCGGTGCACCCGACGCATTTCGCGGCATCGATGCTGTAGCGCAGCAGGTTTTTGCATTTGCCGGCCCGGCACTTCTTTTCGTCAATGTGCTCGAGGTATTCGTCCATAAAGTACCGCAGGCTGGACTGCACCGGATTGGAGGCCGTCTGGCCGAGACCGCACAGCGAAGCCCGCGCCATCGCCTCACTGATTTCCCGCATATTGCGGACATCCTCGTGCGTGCCCTCGCCCTTGCAGATCTTGTCAAGGTAGTTCAGCAGTTTGCGGCCGCCGATCCGGCAGGGCGCGCATTTGCCGCACGACTCATCGACCGTGAAGTCCAGATAGAACTTGGCGATATCGGGGATACAGTCATCCTCGTCCATCACGATCAGGCCGCCGGAACCCATGATCGATCCGATCTTGGCCAGGTTCTCATAGTCGATCGGGATGTCCAGAAACTGCGGCGGGATCATCCCGCCCGACGGACCGCCGGTCTGGGCCGCCTTGAAGGCCTTGCCGCCGCGGATGCCGCCGCCGATGTCGAAGATGATTTCGCGCAGCGTCGTGCCCATCGGCACTTCGATCAGGCCGGAATTGTTGATCTTCCCGGTCAGGGCGAAGACCTTGGTCCCCTTGGATGTGGCGGTTCCGATCTTGCTGAACCACAGGCTGCCCTTCAGCAGGATGACGGGAATGTTGGCCAGTGTCTCCACGTTGTTGATCACGGTGGGCCGGCCCCACAGGCCTTTGACCGCCGGGAATGGCGGGCGCGGGCGCGGCATGCCGCGCTGCCCCTCGATCGAGGCCAGCAGCGCCGTCTCTTCGCCGCACACGAACGCGCCGGCCCCGAGACGGATCTCGATGTCAAACGAGAACCCGCTGCCGAGGATGTCTTGTCCGAGCAACCCGTATTCGCGGGATTGCGCGAGAGCGTTTTCGAGGCGCTGGATCGCCAGCGGATACTCCGCCCGGATGTAGATGAATCCCTTGTCGGCGCCGATCGCGTATCCGGCGATCGTCATGGCCTCCAGCACCGAATGGGGATCGCCCTCCAACGTCGAGCGGTCCATATACGCGCCCGGGTCACCCTCGTCGGCATTGCAGACCATGTATTTCTGGCCCGCGGGCTGCATCGCCGCGAAAGACCACTTTTTGCCGGTCGGGAACCCGGCGCCGCCGCGTCCGCGAAGCCCGGATTTGGAGACCTCGTCCACGACATCCTGCGGCTTCATCTCGAACAGGACCTTTTCGAGCGCTTTGTACCCGTCGCGGGCGATGTACTCGTCAATCTTGTCCGGATCGATCACGCCGCAGTTGCGCAGCACAATGCGGAACTGCTTCTGGTAAAAATCGATGCCCTCGATCCCGACGTTCAGCTTGCTCTGGTTCTTGTCATACAGCAGGCGTGACACCACCCGGCCCTTGATGAGGTGCTCCTTGACAATCACCTCCGCGTCCTCGGGCTTGACCTCCACGTAGAAGGTGTCCTGCGGCAGAATCTTCACGATCGGCCCTTTTTCGCAGAAGCCCAGGCACCCGGTGCGCACCACCTGGACCTCGTTGACCAGACCGTTCTGTTCGACCGCCTTCTTCAGCGCGCTGAACAGCGCGATGCCCTGGTTGGACTCGCACGCGGTCCCGCCGCAAACCAAGATGTACTGCTTGTAACCCATGATGTGTTTCCCCGCTCAGCGAACAATGTCCATTGCCGGCTTATCGCAAATGTGGTTGTCGATGAGATGCTTGTTGATGATGTGCTCGTTCACGATTTGGCGTCCGGTCGCGGCATCCACCTGACCGTAGATCACCACCGGCATGTCCGGCGCGACCACCTCGACTGTGGGCTCCGAGTGGCAGAGGCCCATGCACCCCGTCTGCCGGACCAGCACGCGGGTGATGCCGCGCGCGTCCAACTCCTCGATGATCGCGTTGAAGGTCTCTTTCGCCCCGGCGGCGATCCCGCACGTCCCCATTCCGACAATGATCTGCGCGTCTTTGTTCGAGGGGTCGCGCTTCGCGATCGCCGCCTGTTTCTGATCGCGCAG
>JAVEYH010000018.1:0-40535 GCA_034003585.1 Kiritimatiellia bacterium | reverse complement strand
ATTTCACGGGGTCAAGAGCGGCAAGCGCTTCAGACTTGTCCGTACGTTTGAGAAACGCCAGAACAGCAGCAACCTCGTCGATGTCGGACAAGTTCGCATTCGTGATCCGTTCAGTGAACAGACGGTTCTTCTCTACCGCATTCTCCGGATCGCCCTTGATGTCGAGCGCTAAGGCGTATTCGGGGTCATCCCAAAGAAGGTTCGCTCTTTTCCCCACGGTTCGTTTGACGGCTTGAGGCACCAAAAAACGTGTTGCACGAAGCTTCTTGCCGTCGGGCACCTGTGTATCTTCAATGTTGGCTGGCGAGCCATCAGGCAAGAGTGTGACTAAGAAAGGCAGCTCCTTTGTCTCCCACCCCAACGGCGCGATGCCGGAATCGGGGTCGGCGGCCTTGCGGTCGTAGTATTCTTTCAGCGCCTGCAGGATCATTTGCGTACCTCCTCCGAATCCACGTCAGGAACAGCGATCACGCCGTACACCATGTTCGCGCGGTAAAACATCGGCTTGATGTCTTTCGGGTCGGAATAGTCCATGTCGTAGAGCATGAAACCCAGATCGCGGCTGTCGGGGATCGGCCGATCAGGCTCTTCCTCCGGACGCTTGATCAGGCGGACGGACGCGCAGGAAAACTCGCGGCATCCCAGATACGGCTGGGTGAAACATTGCCCTTTGGTCGCGCGCCGGTCGAACATGGCTGCGTATTTCGCTTCCTTTTCGTCCGGGCGAGCCTCCGCCTGTTTATACATCTCCTCTTCCTCCGCGTCCGTAAGCCACTCAGGCGACGGATTGAGGACCCGCGTCCGTTTCTCCACGGGAATGAACGTGAATTCGGCATAAAGCCGGTATCTCACGTCCCGCAGGAACAGTCCCGCGCGCTGCTGGCGCGAATCCTCAATGAAGATGCCGTCGCTGCGGAGACTTGCGATGCCGGCCAACTCGTTTCTGCGGACGGAGGCCCACCGGATCGGGTTCAGCACCTCGATTCTCGTGACCTGCCAGCGGATCGCCGGTTTCCACAGGATGGCCTCGAAAATCGCACGCGCTGCGGATGGCGTGATGACATCGTAGCTGACGCGCTCGACCTTCATTTCGGGGCGGGTGAAGCAGGCGAAATCGCCGCTGACTTCAAGGCAGAAACCTCTCATGACGGTATCCTTTCGTTTTCCGATTCTGACGCTCGACACTCGACTCACGACACTCGGGGCGGCAGGGTCGTGCTACACGCCTCTGCTGCCACATTTCCCGAGCGTCGAGCGTCGTGAGTCGAGTGTCTTCTCCTCAGCAAATCAAGTCCTCCGGAGCCAAGCCGTCCCGGCAAAGATCCAGCCCGAAGACCTCACTGTACAGTGACGGCATCGTCTGGACGAAAACACCGGGATGCGGCTCTTCCACAAATCCTTTTTCAATCAGGTCCGCAAGCGTCCGACGCGGCACCGTCACCGTGAAGCGCTGCAACCGGCGCATGATGTCGCGCTTCGGCCCAACGGCTAGCAAAGAACGGATCAGCGGCTCATTCCCGCCGTAGCGGACGATCACGGCTGCTGATGCCTGATCGTCGATCATGCGGAACGCTTCAGCCGCCTCTCGGAACTGGAACTGGAAGTCACGTGCATCCTTCGTCAACCACCCTTCGAAAACCTTTCCCAAATCGTTCTGCTTCTGCGCCGAGTAGAAGACTTTGAAGAACTGCGGATAGCTTGTTGGCGATTCCGCATCCAGACCGGTTGCCAGAAGATTTGTCAGCGTGTCCTCCGCTATGCGCAATTCGCCGCGCGGAGCGGGCTTGGGCGGCATAAAGACCGCCACACGACCAGGTTCTGCGGAAAGGCCCTCGCGGTTGCAGCGTCCCGCAGCTTGGGCAATTGAGGGCAAACCGGTGAACGCGCGATAGACTACGGGGAAATCGATGTCCACACCCGCCTCGACCAATTGCGTGCTGATGACGCGGACAGGCCGCCCCTCATTCAGTTTCGCTTTGATGTCTGCGATCACGTGCGAACGGTGCTCGCCGCACAGGGTTGCGGAAAGGTGAATCGTACCCTCCGGCATGAGCGCATGAAGATCGCGGCAGTCCTTGCGGGTGTTCACCACGCACAGCACTTGCCCGAACTGTTCGAGTTCCGCCGCGATCTCTTCCCACGTCTGACGGACGGCCCGATTTTTGGGAAACGCGATGTCGACTCGTTTGAGCCGGCCGTACAGGTTCATGTCGGAAGGAATGATTTCGCGTACAGATTCCAGCCCCGGCAGCGCAGGCTGGGTTGCGGTGGATAAGACTATGCTCACACCGTAATGCGTCACCAGTTGGCGCATCGCCTCCACGCAGGGCAACAGCAGGCGCGGCGGCAGAAGCTGCGCCTCGTCCAGAATCACCACGCTGTCCGCGATATTGTGCAGTTTACGGCAACGGCTTGAGCGGCTTGCGTAGAGCGATTCAAAGAACTGCACGTTCGTCGTCACGATGACCGGCGCGTCCCAATTCTCGGAGGCCAACCGCGACTGCTGCGTCTCGCGATCCGGATCGAAATTCGAGTGATGTTCCACCACGTTTTCTTCGCCGAGAAACGCCCGCAAGACATCCGCCGTCTGCTCGATGATCGACGTGTAAGGGATCACGTAAATGATTCTCTTCATCCCGTGTTTCAGCGCATGTCGTAAGGCAAACGCCGTGCCGGAAAGCGTTTTCCCGCCGCCCGTCGGAACGGTCAGGGAAAATAGTCCGCGCGGCGATTCTGCCGCCGTCTCGCAAGCCTCCCGAATCTCGACGCGGATGCGGTTGACCGGCGTCTCTTTGGCCTCGCGTTGTTTCGCGTTCAATGCCGTGAAAAAACGCTCCGACAGTGCCCGCAACTGCGGATACTGAGAGCGGGCGGCGGCCTTTTCCGACGCCATGAACGCCTCGGTGTCCAAAAAATCGGCATCCACCAAACAGGAATAGAGCATCCGAATCCAGAAACAGACATCGGACATGTTATCGTTTCCGAACCGCCAAGGCGGTTCAAGCGAGGTTGCCGTCCATTCCATCTGATGCGCCAGAATCCATGCCGCGACCGCCGGTTCTCGCTCAATATCTTTCTCCTGGCCCAGCCGATAACTCAACGAACCGCACGGCGTCTCACCGCCGATCCAATCAGGTAGTCCCGCGTGGTGCCCCGCAATGACGTAGGCGAGAATGCGTCCGACCTTGTGGCGGGAGAGTGCCTGAACTGCCCATACCGCCCCTGCGCCGGAATGCGTGCGATCCGAGGCATCATAGTCCGCATCCTCAAGGTTGTTGCAGAAACGCAGATAATTCTGGAAAGAGATACGTGCCTTGCCGATGTCGTGTAACGAGCCCGACAACGATGCCCACGCGCCTGACTGGAAAGGTTGCGCAAACCCTTCTGCCATACGAGCGACTGCGGAGGCATGAACATCCAGCGGCTGCCAACAGTCAGGCGGATGTCCCTTCAGACTGTGAGCGTGTATCAAGCCTATCCTTCCGACAAAACTACAACAAAAGTGTAGCGAGCGTAACGCTGTAGTGCAGATGTGTCAAGCCTCATCCGGCCTTGAAGCGCTGGCAGCGAGGCAGCGCAAAAGCGGATGAATCGGAGGAAGGTGTCGACGGCTTCACCCGACGATGTCTGTGTGGTTCCGGTATCGGCAATCAGAGCGGATAGCTGGCCAGGATTGTCGGGCAACCCCGATTAAGGGGGGGCTGAGCGGTTTTCAATCACTCAGGATTCCCTACGCCCACTCGGTCCGGAAGGTCACTTTGGGCGCCTCCCTCCCCCACCCCGCACGGACACGCGCATCGAGCGCCTCCCACGCCGGCACGCCGCTCGTGGCGTCCGGCCGCTCCACGCTCGCCGACCCCACTGCCACGGCCGCGCGCACGCTCGCGGCCGGACCGAGGCCTTGGGCGACCGCCGCCAGCAGCCCAGCGACCGTGCAGTCGCCGGACCCGGTCGTGCCCGCGACCTTCGCGTCGAAGCAGGGCGCGAAAAACTCCGCGCCCGCCCATGCCGCGCGGGATTCGGCATCGAAACAGCCGCAGGCAGCGAGCCGCGCCTCGTCCGAGGTCACCCGCAAATACGCGCCCTGGCTGCCCAGCTTGAGCATCACCACCGCCACGCCCAACGCGATCAGCTCGCCAGCCAGCGCGCGCACGTCCTCTTCGATCAGCCCGCCCATCGGCACGCCCGCGGCCGCGCGCTCGCGCACTTTCAGTCCGCGCTCGCGGTGCAGCATGAAGACGATCTCATCGAGGCTCGGCGAGAAGAGGTCCACGAACGGCAACGCCTGTTTCAGGATCGCGGGCCAGTCCGCCTGCCCGGCGGGCGACTCCGGATCAGGCAACGCCATGTCGAGCGAGGTCGCCAGCCCGCAGGCCTTGACCTTTCTGAACAGGCGCGTCAGCTCCCCCGCCTCGCGGTAGAAGGCCCGCATCAGGGGCGGATAGCCGAAGTGGAAGAGGTCCATCCCCTCAAGAAGCCGCGGCGTCACGTCGTCCGCGCCGAAGGTGTCGTTCGCGCCCGGGCAGTGCAGGAAGACGCGGTCGATCCCCGGCAGGCTGATCACCACCGTGTAGGAAGTCGCGACCGCGGGATCCACGATCATGGTTTGCGCCAACGCCTCGTCGCGCGACCGGAACATGTCGCAGACCGCCGTCCCGAAAGCGTCAGCACCCACCTTGCCCATGAGGCGCACGGGCAGGCCGAGACGTTTCAGGGCCATCCCCGTATTGGCCACCGACCCGCCTGTGGAGAGCACCGCGGGGCCCATATCCACCAGTTTGCCGGGCCGCATGACCGCTTCGAGCGTCGGCGCGCCGCGCAGAAAGGTGGGGATGATATCGAGGCACACGTGCCCCGCCGCAATGGTTTTCAACGTCCGCATCGTTTTCCCTCGTTTCGTGCCCCGCGCGGGTCAGTGCATCTCGACGGCCACCTCGCCGATCCCTGTGCGGAGGTAGTGGAAGTGAACGTTCGGATGATCCGCCAGAAGCGACATCGGCACGCTGCTGTCCGGAATGCGCTTGGAGATCATCAGGGCCGAAAGCCGGATGCCGAACGGGTTGTCGTGATGGCCCGGATGCCAGATCGAGACCTTCTCCGACTTCCACGTCTCCACCGGACCGACCGTCGCCGCGCGGGTCGGCACCATCGACACATTGCCGCCGCCCGAGGTGCGCGCGTTCTGAATGATCGTCACGGGGTGCAGGTCCACCAGCCGCGCCGACTGTTTGCGGTATTCGGAGGGAGAGGGCGGTGTGTCCCGGTAGGTGCCCTCACGCTTGGGCGGGTCATTGAAGGCCCAGTGTTTGATCTCTCCCTGGCCGCCCTGCATCAGCAGGCATTTCACCTGGTCATACGTCCGGGTGTAGGCCGCCAGATCGCCGATCGGGAAGTGCAGGTTCGCCTCGGGCATTTTCAGCTCCGGTCTGATCCGGTCGAAGCATTGCTCCTTGTCGCACTTCGCGAAGGAGAGCGGGTGCGTCGGCGCGACGGTCTGGCCGTTCTCGACCCACTCGTCCATACCCCAGAAATGGGCGTCGCGCAAATTCAAGCCGATCGCGTTCACGATCCGCGCCACCAGCGGCAACTGTTCCGTCGGTCCGATCGGACCGCACACGCCCACGGGGTTGTCCGGGGTCGCCTGCCGCCACGCCGCCACATATTCCAGCGCTTCGGCCGTGTAGAACTCTTCCACCGTGTCGTACAGGCTCACGGTGAAACCCGGCCGCGCCAACTGCGCCAGATCCTTCGGCCCGAGTTTCGCCGCGTCCCGGAGGATCTCCTCATCCAGCGTGGTATAGTCCCACCATCCCGGCGCCAATTTACTGATCGCTCTTGCCATATCGTTCCCTCTCTTTTTTCCGGTTCGGCCGTTGAGGCCTTCCCCAGCACATTTTCCTGGTCCTTGCGGCGGTCAGGCACCCGTCACGCCGTCGGCGCCACGCGCTTGAGCAGCGGCGCGAGCAGCGTCTCCAACGGCGCGAAATCCGGTGCGCAATACCCCATGTGGTTATGCCGCCGCCACCCTTCGGCGAACTCGCAGCCGCCGTACCGTCTGCCGACCTCGCGGGCCGCATCCGCCATACTCTCCACATACGAGCCCATGCCCTGCGTCGCGTCGAGCCACTCGCGCTGGCTTTTGTGCTGCGCCAGCATCTCGCGCTTCACCTCCATCACCCCTCCGATGTCGATGCAGAACTCCGGCACGATCGGGGTGCGCTGCATATCCGTCAGCGCGTGCGGCAGCGAGTGATACACCGCCACCGGCCGGTTGTACGCGGGCTGCGGCGGATCGGTCACATAGCTGGGCAGACAGCGGTTGAAGGCTGCGGAGGAGGTCAGCCGCGAGGCGTACTCGTGATCCTCCATATAGTCGTAGCGGGAAAGCGTGAGCACGATATCGGGCCGGATCTCGCGCACCACCGCGGAGACCCGCGCCACAGAGGTCGGGTCATAATAGAGCCCGAGGTCATCGAAGAGCGACGGGTGCCAGATTGCGCCCGCCACCCGCGCCGCGGCCTTCGCCTCCTCCGCCCGCACGACCGCGGCCTCCTCCTTCGAGTACACCTGTGAGCCGTAACACCCGTTGGCCAGATTGCACAGGTGGATTTCCGCGCCCGCCTGTTTGAGCAGAAGCAGCGTGCCGCTCATCATGAACTCGATATCATCCGGATGTGCCGCCATCGCCAGCGCGACCCTTTTCTCACTCATCTGCGTTCCGACCCTTTCCCTTCATCCTGTTGGCGGCCGTTTCAGCCGCGTGTCACAATCACCTCGTCCGGCGCCACCCAGACCTCCGCCGGATTGCCCGTCCGGTCTGATCCGCCGGAAGGGTTCAACTGAAACGCCGTCAGCACCTCACACGGTCCGCCTTCCGGCCCCAGATCAATTTCATGCTGGGCCATCTCTCCCAGATAAACACTCGCGCGGTAACGGCCGCGCATCCGGTTCATCCCGTCGCGCGGCGGCACGCCGAACCGCAGCGTTTCCGGCCGCAAACAGACCGTCACCTCCTCGCCGACCCGGACCCCTTCCGGCGCGCGCCGGGCTTGGAGCCGTCCGATCCGCGTGGCGACCCGCACTCCGTCCGTTTCCGAAACGGTCTCGACGCGGCCCGCGAGAAAATGGCCTTCGCCGATGAACCCCGCCACAAACCGGGAGGCGGGATGACGGTAAATCTCCTCGGGCGTGCCGATCTGCTCGACGCGGCCGTCCCGCATCACCGCAAGCCGGTCGGCGATGGAGAGCGCCTCTTTCCGGTCATGCGTCACATACACGGCGGTCGTCCCCGCCGCCTTGCAGATGCGCCGGATCTCCCCCCGCATCTCCAGCCGGAGTTTCGCGTCGAGATTCGAGAGCGGCTCGTCCAGCAGCAGGCATTGCGGCTCCACCACCAGCGCACGCGCGAGCGCGACGCGCTGCTGCTGGCCGCCGGAAAGCAGATTGGGGCGCGCCTTGGCGCGGTCCGCCAGATGCACAAGCTCGAGCGCCGCCATCACGCGCGCGCGGATCTCCGCGCGGGGCCGCTTCCGCATCTCCAGGCCGAAGGCGACGTTCTCCGCCAGGGTCATGTGCGGCCACAGCGCGTAACTCTGGAACATCATGCCGGTGTTGCGCGCGTGCGGCGGCAGGCCGGTCACATCCCTCGCACCGAAAAAGACACGCCCCGCATCCGGGGTCTGGAACCCGGCCAGACAGCGGAGCAACGTGGTCTTGCCGCATCCGCTGGGGCCCAGCAGGAAGAACAGCTCGCCCGGATGGATGGACACGCTGACCTGATCGAGCGCGCGAACCGCCCCGAATGTTTTCACGACCTCTTGCGCCTCGACCCCGACCGCCATGTCTGACTCCGACGTTCCCCGTGGCCCCGTTGCCAACCTCACTCTTGGGACATGAGTATATCCGTTGCCGCAGTGTACGGCAAGCTTCGCCACTTCGAATTCGTGCCCCTGTCCGCGTCAGGCGGAAAAAGGGGGCAAGTCCGCTTTCCTTGGACCTGCCAACGGTGTATGATACGTAGCCATTAACCCTGTAAACGTGACTCGTTCCACGCCATGAACCTCTTTATGATCCTGAAAGTGGCGCTGCGCGCCATCTTCCGCAACAAAACGCGTTCGCTGCTGACCGCGCTGGGCATCATTGTCGGCATTGCGGCGGTCATCGCGGTCGTGGCCATCGGCCAGGGTGCGCAGGCCATGATGGTCCGGGAGATCAGCAGCATCGGCAACAACATCATCATGGTTTTTCCCGGAAGCCGTACCCAGGGCGGTGTGCACGGCGGTTCCGGTTCCAGCCAGACGCTCACGGCCGGGGACGGCGACGCGGTCACGCGGGACCTCGGCCATCTGGTCCGCGCCGTGACCCCGGTTGTCCGGACCGGCGCGCAGGTGATCTGGCAGGAGAACAACTGGTCCACCCAGATCCAGGGGGTCTCGACCGCCTTTCCGGAAGTCCGTAACTGGACTGCGGAGGACGGGGTGTTTTTCACGGAGGCCGACCAGCGCTCCGGCGCGCGGGTCTGCGTGCTGGGAGGCACGGTGGTCGACAACCTCTTTCCGGACGGGGCTCCCGTGGGGCAGACGATCCGCATCCGCAATATGCCGTTTCAGGTGCTCGGCGTCATGGCGCGCAAGGGCAGCAACACGATGGGACACGATCAGGATGACGTGATCCTCGTACCCTTCACCACCGTGAAACGGGTGCTGCAGAATTCGATCTTCAACAATGTCAACATGCTGATGGTCAGTCTGCACTCCCTGGAGGAGATCGCGCAGGCCAAGGCGGAGATCGGCGCCTTGCTGCGCCAGCGCCACAAACTCGCGCCGCATGCCCCGGACGATTTCAGCACCCTCGACATGACAGAGATCACCCACACCATCGGCAGCATGACGAAACTGATGACGCTGCTGCTGACGGTGGTGGCCTCGATCTCGCTGCTGGTGGGCGGAATCGGAATCATGAACATCATGCTGGTGTCGGTCACGGAACGCACGCGCGAGATCGGGTTGCGCATGGCGGTCGGGGCCACGCCCAGCGACATCCTGCTGCAGTTCATCGCGGAAGCCGTGGTGCTCTCCACCGTCGGGGGTCTGATCGGCGTGCTGACCGGCGCCTTGGGCGCGCGGCTGGTCGGCTCCGTGCAGCAGTGGCCGATCCTGGTCACGGAATCCTCCGTGGGGGTCGCGTTCCTGTTCAGCGGCGCGGTCGGCGTCTTTTTTGGTTTTTATCCCGCCCTCCGTGCCTCCCGCCTCAATCCGATCGACTGCCTCCGTTATGAATAAGCGTATGACGATGACCCTCTCCCCCTCCCCCCTCGACTTCAGCGACGTTTGTGCCGCGCTGGGGCGCGGTGACCGCGTCGCGCTGTTCATCCGCCATTCCGAACGCCCGCCCATCCGTCCGGACGACAAAGATTTCGGCCGGCATCTCGGGCTGACCCCCCGTGGGGTCGCGCTGGCGCGTGAGGCGGGGGCACGGCTGACGGGTGCCCCCCCGGACGCGCGTTTTCTGGCGAGTCCGATGCAGCGCTGCCGGCTGACCGCCCGGCATGTCGCCGAAGGCATGGGAATTTCCGCGCCGCGGGTGGAGGACGCGGACCCGCTGGGCGTGCGCGGTTTTTTTTACCGTGACCCCTATGCGGTGCAGGAGATCATGCGTCAGCAGGGGTACATGGCCTACATGCTGGAGTATCTGAAAACAGGGAACGCCCCCCACTCGGCACCGCTTGCGGACGCCACCGAACAGACGCTGGAGTGGATGATCACGCAAATGACCGTGCCCTTCGTCCTTTTCGTCAGTCACGACATCTTCGTGGCCGCCATTCTCACCGGCCTGCGGCTTCGCTCCTACACGGCGGAGGCGTGGGTCGGGTTTCTGCACGGGTTCGCGCTGGTCCGGCACGGCCAAGACCCTTGGGCCTGCCACCCGTGCCTTCCGTCGCACGCCGCGGTCGGCGCGCCCCACCCGTTTATCCATTGAGCTCCGGAGACCGTATGCCCATCGAACGTTTCGGCCTGTATCTTGTGATCACCAACCCCGCGACCTCGTACGAGCGCTGCGCCGAAGCCGCTGTGGCGGCGGGACTGCGCTACATCCAGTTGCGCCGGAAAAAGAGCGACCGGGCCGCAATATTGGCCACGGCGCGCAATCTGCGCGCCATCACCCGCGGCACGTCCACACGCCTGATCGTCAACGACGACCCCGAACTGGCGGCGGAGGCTGAGGCGGACGGCGTGCATCTCGGCCAGCATGACATGCCCCTGTCCGAGGCGCGCCGCCGTTTTCCATGCCTGCGTCTTTTCGGGCTCTCCACGCACAGCCCGGAGCAGGCGCGCGCCGCCGTCGCGGCCGGCCCCGATTACTGCGGCGTGGGACCGGTTTTCGCGACGCCGACCAAAGAGATCCCCGACGCCACGCTGGGGCCGGAACAGGCCGGCGCGATCATCCGGGCGGCGCCCTTCACAACCGTCGCGATCGGCGGCATCGACGCCGGGACCCTGCCGGAGGTGCTGCGGGCCGGCGCGGTGAATTTCGCCGTGGTGCGGTATGTGTGCCAGGCTCCGGCCCCCTTTGACGCCATCCGCCGCCTGCAGGAGATCTGGCAGGCGGCCCAGCCCTGATTTTTCCCATACCCGCGAACACGAAAGGTTTTCTCCGATGACGCGTTGGACTCTGTTTCTGTTACCGGTTTACGCCTTGTGCCTGACAACCGCATCCGCCCTTCCAGAGATCAACCTGATCACCGAGCCGGCGTGTAACAGCGAGGTCGCCGTGATCGTGGGGCACGGGTTCGTGCCCGGCCGGACGCGCGTCAGGGCGTTGGCGCTCGGCGGGTATGACGTGCGGCAGCCGCAGGATCCGCTTGCGTTCACGGAGGCGATCGGCCGCCCGCCGGCCCTTCCCGACACGCCGCCGCCGGAGGCGCAGGAGTGCGAGATCCTGGGGCAGGGAGATCTCTTCCTGCAAGTGCTGTTCCGTTGTCTGCCGCAACCGTGGGTGCGCGCCCCGCTCACCTCCGCCGTCTGGGTCGGGGACGAATCGGGGTGGGGCCGTCCGATTCTCATCAACCGTCCGCAGGCGCAATGGCTCTATCCGCAACGCCAGACGCCGGGAGAGCCGATCCGGATTTTCGGCAGAACCTTCGCCTGGGGCTCGCATCTGCCCTCCGCCTGCGTGCTGCTGCGGCCGGCGGGTTCCACGCAGACGGTAGCGCTTGCCCGCGCAGCCCAGCATCATGAGGACGGGCATACGGAACGCTGGTCGCTCTGCGCCTGGCTGCCGGAGTCGCTGGAGGCGGGCGAATACGACGTGTTTGTCCACGGCCGCCACGGCGCGGGGCACGGCTGGTCCGATCCCCTGCGCCTGACTGTCGCCGCGAAACCGGCTGCGCGTCCGGTCGTCTCGGTGCGCGCCCACGGGGCGGTGGGCGACGGGCTCGCCGATGACACGGCGGCCTTCGAAGCCGCGTTCCGTCAGGCCGCCCCCGGAGGCACGCTCTTTCTGCCGGCCGGGACGTACGCGCTCTCCCGAACCCTCAACATCCCGGAAGACGTGGTGATCCAGGGCGCGGGCATGCACCAGAGTGTGATCGCCAATCGCCAAGAGCCGTGTGTGGACCCGTGCGCGCTCACGCAAACCCGACCTGTTTTTGAGGGGAAGGACCTGCTGTGGGGAATGCGCCGCTTCGCCCTGCGCGATCTGACCGTGCGGTTCATGCCCGCCTGCGGTTCGGCACTGCGTGTCGGCCGGGATCCGCAGTGGTCCGAGGACGTCTCCCTCTACCGCGTCCGGCTGGAAACCCGGCAGGACTACGGGCTGGCGCGCACGCACCCGTATTGCGACCGGCCGCTCAACATCGTCAAAGCGCGCCGTTTCAGCATGGTGCGCTGCGAGACCTACGGGCCGGGCGCCTGCAGTTGCGAACGCAAGGTGGAGAACAGCCTGTTCTCGCAAAACCGCTTCCTTACCGATCGGCGCTGGCGCGGCCACGGATTCAAATTCTGGGGCGCGGAACAGGTGATCTTCGAGGACAACCTCCTGTCCGGCGACACCCGCGGCCTGGTGATGCAGACCCATTTCGGCGTCAATTACCGCAACTTCATTGCCGGCAACACGGTGGAACGGACCGTTTTGGGAGAGAATGCCGGCGAGACCTATCTGGTTGAGGGGGCGGGATACCTGTATGAGAGCGCGGTGGAGGAAGCCACCCCCACGAGTGTCCGGACCGCGCGCTGGCCAGTGGTGCGGGAGGCTCCCGCCACAGCCGGGATGTGTGTCGGCCGGTTCGTTGTGGTGGCGGGCGGGCGCGGCCTCGGCCAGTGGCGGCGCGTCCGGGAGGCCGACCCGGTCCGCCGCACCCTGCACCTGGAAACGCCGTGGCGCGTCGTGCCCAACGCCTCCAGCGTGATCGTGGTGATGAACGGCCTGATCGACACCGTTTTCGTCAACAATCAGGAGATCGATTGCGGCAAGGGCCTGTACGTTTACGGCGCGGGCGCGATCAACTGCGTCATCGACCGGCACCTCTGCGCCCGCACCCTGGGCATCACCCTCATGACGCATGACGATCGGCAGGACGCCGACCCGGCGCGTCACCAGACGGCGCCGGACTTTTTCAATCTCATCCGCGACTGCCGCGTGCATGACGGCGGCGGGCTCCTCTGCAGCGCAGGTGGTCGCCTGCCGCCGCAGGAGCGCGGCGGAACCCCCTGGGCCAATTTCGCCAACCGGTTCATCGCCAATGAGATTCAGGACGTGACCCCGTTCAGCGGCGCCCAGTACGGCGCGAATTGGACCTGGGGCGGCGGGTGGGACAACGTGATGGCGGGCATCAGCGTGATCCCCAGCGATTTGGGTGCCGCGGCGGGGAGCGGTGGCCCGGGACCCGAACGCATCCGCGCCGCCACGTTCCAGAACAACTGGGTTTCCGGATCCCGGTTCGGCGTCGGGGTGAGCCGCCGCGCGGCGGACACCCTTCTGCTGCGCACCACCTTTCACGATGTGGACGTGCCGCTGACGGACAGGGGCCGCGGCACCCGCGAAAAGGAAACGGTCGTGCGGACGCCCGAAACCTATTCGCCGGAACGGGGTCCGATCCGCTAGGCTGCGATTCCTTTTTATGGGAACGGAATCGCAGCCAAGAAGGAATGAGGAGTGAGGAGGATGGAGTTTGAGAACGGAGCGCCCCTATAAAACAATGCCTTTCTTGAGATTCCACGACTTTCCGTCATGGCCTGTTCCGCTACGGGAGCACACAGGGACCAAACAAACGGTTGCCCTGCAAAAGCCGATCGGTTTATACTGAGCCGACTTTTGGTTTTTTGATAAGGAGAATATCCATGCGAAACAATCGGCAAACAGAACGGCGCACATGTACCGGGATCACCGTTCTTCCGTTTCTTCTGCTCTTCGCCCTCTCCGGCTGCAAACCTTCCGCGGAACAAGCGGCCGAACGCGAGGCGTACCTCAAGTATGAGGTGGAGCAGATGTCCCTGCGCATCCAGGACTACTCCTACGAACGGCAGGACGAGGCGCTGGTTCTGGTTGACGAGGCGCTGGCCAATCCGCGTTTCGCCGGACACAAGCCGATTTTCTTCGCGCACAAAATCAACCTGCTGCTGTCGCTGGACCGTGTGCAGGAGGCCTCCGATCTGGTGATCGACGCCTGGAAAAAGGCGCCGGATCAGGCGAAACCGGTTTTCGGCAGAATTTGCGATTACCATCAGCAGCGCAACGCCTACCACGCGATGAATGACTGGTGCGCGCGGCTGCTGGAGCTCGGCGCGGTTTTCCCGAAAGAGCTGCGCGGGCAGTTGATGTTGCGGCGGCTGACGGCCGCGCTGGGCATCAAGGACATGGAGCAGGCCCGGCGCGATCTGGACTCCCTTCTGACGCTGGGCCGGCCCGAAGAGGCGCTGCCGCATCTGCAACGCTCCCTGGAGTGGTTCATCGATGCGGGAAACCACCGTGAGGCGTTTACCCTGTTGAACCATTTTGAAAAGGCGGCCGCCCGGCAAGCCTCGTACCAACCGCTGATCGTGTCGCTGAAACTGCGCTGCGTCGTGCTGACCGGCGAATGGGGCCGCGTTGTGGAGTCGCTCGCGGCCTGTGTGCCGCAACTGCCGGACGCGATGCTGCACCAGACCCTCAAAAACGTTTTCGGCGTCCTGAAGAAAAACAACCAGACTGGCCTGCTGCAGCAGGCCAGCAAGCAGGTGGTGTTCAACGCCGTCGGCAAGGAGTCCTCGGTCCACTACGCCGCCCGCGTGTGGGTGGACACGGGCATGACCGTCGACAAGAACGTCCTGGCGGAACGGCTCAATGTGCTGCTCAACGTCAAAGTCTCGCCGATTCTGGTCGGCGATCTGTACGAGCGGTATTTTTACGAGACGATCGAGGATCACGATGTGGTCCGCAACCTCTGCGCGGTCGGCGAGCGCCTGCTGACCGTCTGCACGAACGAGGCCACCGTCAACATGGCGAAAGTGAAGGTGCTCGACGGCGCGTTCATCGTCAACGATTACGACAAGGCGATCCACATGCTCGAACAGGGCATTCCCGGCAAAGACAAGGCCTGGCATGACATGTCCCTGCCCAAGGTCAAGGCGCACCGCGCCATGGCGCAGAACAAGCCGCGTGAGGCGGTTGAGAATTTCCGCGCGTTCATGAACGCCTGGCTGGCGACGGATCAGGACGAGGAATCCGATCCGACCACCGGCATTTCCTACAGCCGGGACTGGATTCTCGGGCGCAACGCCATCCGCATCGCCAAGCTGTTGGATTCCATCCCGGACAAGGCGGAGGCGGACAAAGCGCGCGAAGAGGCCAAAGGCTATTTCAAGAAGGCCCTGATCAAGGCCGAAAACGATCCGCTGGCCCTGAAACTGTTGAAGGAGGAGATCCGGCCGCTCGGTCTGTAGCGGCCTTCACGGGCGGGGCCATTCGGTTACCATCCGGATGATCGCCTCCAACGCCTCCGCCTCGGGAAGGGTCCTGACCCGCTCGCCCCGCACGAACAGTGCAAACACCCCGTCGCCGCCGGCCACCGCGATGTCGGCGCCCTTCGCCTCCCCCGGACCGTTGACCACACATCCCATGACCGCCACCTGCGGCCGCGGCGCGTCCGGGTGCTCGCGGTAAAACCGTTCGAGGCGCTCTTCGACCCGCAACGCCAGGCCGGCCACGTCCACCCGCGTCCGGCCGCACGTCGGGCAAGAGGTCACCGAAGCGCCCGGCGCACGCAGTCCGACACTGCGCAAGAGTTCCACCCCCACGCGCACCTCTTGGGCCGGCAGATCCGTCAGCGAAACGCGGATCGTGTCGCCGATGCCCTCCAGCAAGAGCGCGCCGAGCGCCACGCAGGAGCGCACCGTCCCGGGCAGGAACGTGCCGGCCTCCGTCACGCCCAGATGAAGCGGATAGTCGGTTTGTTCCGACAACAGGCGGTAGGCCGCGATGGTGCGCGGCACGTCGGAGGCCTTGACCGAGAGTTTCATCTCGCGGTAGTCCTCGGCCTCGAGCAGGGCCACATGCCGCAGCGCGCTTTCCACCAGCGCTTCGGGCGTCGCGGAACCGTATCGCGCGAGCAGATCCTTTTCCAACGAACCGCCGTTGACGCCGATACGGATGGGGATGCGGTTCGCGCGGGCCGCCGTCACGACGGCGCGGACCCGTTCGGGGCCGCCGATGTTGCCGGGGTTGATGCGCAGCCCGTCCGCGCCGGCCGCCAGCGCCGCCAGGGCCAGCCGGTGATCGAAATGGATGTCCGCCACCAGCGGCAGCGGGGAACGCGCGCGCACCTGACCGAAGGTTTCCGCCGCCGCGTGATCCGGCACGGTCAGACGCACCAAATCACACCCGAGGTCCGCGGCTTCGCGAATCTGGCGCAGCAGGGCCTCCGCATCGTGCGGATCGGCGTTCGCCATGGTCTGCACACTCACCGGGGCGCCGCCGCCGATGGCGACAGCCCCCACATGAACCTGACGCGTCGCTGTGCGCGGACACCGCATGCCTCCCCCCCCTCGCCCATTCCTTGAGAGTTGAACGTTACACGTTCAAATTGCCGATTTGTTCTTGTTTCTCCCGGTGAACAGCGGGTTTGTCGATCACTTCAACTCCGATTGCCGCGGCCCGGCCGGCGCGTTGGTGCCGGACGCCGCCTGCGCCTCCGCCTCGCGCACTGCGGCGCGGACGGCCCGCGAGACTTTGACCTGGCGCGCGATGTCACGGTAAAACAGCAGCGCCATCAGACCGATCAGCAAAACCGCGAAGGCGTTCACCAGCACCGAAACGACTTTGGGGTGCGGCTTGCGCCGGGTGGCCACCTCATACAGCGCGAACAGGATGTGGCCGCCGTCCAGGACCGGAAACGGCAGCAGGTTCAGGATCGCCAGATTCACGCAGATCATCCGCAGGAACCCGACGGCATCCAGAATGTCGCCCCGGACCGTATGGAAGAGTCCGATCACGATGGCCACCGGCCCGCCCACATTGCGGGCCACCGCCTTGCGTTCGCCCTTTGATTCCGGCATGAGCAGGGCCTGAAGCACGCGCACCACCGACAGGGAATCCCACTTCAACTGGCGCCAGGGATTGCGGTACATCATCCAGGCGCGAACCCGTTCCGCGGCGTCTTTCCAGACAATGCCGACCAGATAACGTTCCGAGGCCTCGTCAAAACGGGGCGTCAGCACGATCCGACGGATCTCCCGGCCCCGTCTCACCGCAAGCGTTGCGGGCACCGCTTGGTTACGCTGGATCGCTTCGGCGAACTGCTGGGCCTCCCGCACCGGCTGTCCGTTGATCTCCGTCACCACATCGTCCGGAAGCAGCCCGGCCTGAATCGCGGGCATATCGGGCATGAGCGCCGACACCTCGCAGACCGTTGCGGGAAAGACCCCCTCCAGCATCTTCAGCTCCACAATCTCACTGGTCCGGAACGGCAGCACCACCTCCCGCACCGTGTCCCCGCGCCGGATGCCGAACACGGCTTTGCCGGAATCGCCCGCGAGTTGGCATTCCACCTGCAGATCGGCCCAGGTCCCCACCTTCCGGTTGTTGACGCTCAGGATCCGGTCTCCGGGACGCACCCCCGCTTTCCATGCTTCCGAAGTTTCCGACACGGAACCGATCCGCGTATCCAGCACACCCGTTTTCACCCCCGGAGCCAGAAAGAGGAAATAGGCCAGAAGGATGGCGAGCACGAGGTTCCCGGCCGGTCCGGCCAACGCGACCACAATCCGCTTCCACGGGGCAACATCCTCCAGCCCGGAGCAAGTCTCTTCCTCCCCGCCCCGCCCGCTTCCCTGCACCTTCTCCATCCCGGAGGGATCCAATTGCGGCAGGGCCACATACCCGCCGAACGGCACGCACCCCACCTTATACACCACACCGCCCACGGTGCGTTTCCAGAGCGCAGGGCCGAATCCGATCGAAAAGGCGTCCACGCGCAACCCAAGCCGTCGCGCGGCGAGAAAATGCCCGAACTCATGAATAAAGATGGCAAGGCTGAAAAACAGCGCCACGCAAACACCCGACCCAATCAGACTGATCCATTCCATGCTCTTCCACCTGTCTCATGCCGGTCCGGCACGCCGCAAACGGCATGCCGCGGCGCGGCGCACACTCACGTTGTCCCTGCCTTCTTCACCAGCGCGGCCGCCTGGCGGCGCGCCCATGCATCCGCTTCGAAAATGGTTTCCAGCCCGGCACAGGCTTTCGAGTCATGCCGCGCCATCACCGCCTCGACCGTCCGGGCGATGCCGGAAAACGGGATCGCCCCGGACAGAAAAGCCTCCACCGCCACCTCATCCGCAGCATTGAGCGCCGCAGGCGCAGTCCCCCCCGCCTGTGCCGCCTCCCGCGCCAGCCGCAGACAGGGGAACCGCGCCGTATCCGGTTCGGCGAACGTCAGGCGGCCCATCCGGGCCAGGTCCAGGCGGGGCAGATCCGCGGTCAGCCGTTCCGGCCACGTCAGGGCATACTGGATCGGGAAACGCATATCGGGCACGGAAAGTTGCGCCAGCGTGGCACCGTCCGCAAACGTGACCATCGAGTGCACCACGCTCTCCGGATGGATCACCACATCGATCTTGGCGACCGGCAGATTGAACAGCCAGCGCGCCTCCAGAATCTCCAGGCCCTTGTTCATCATCGTGGCCGAATCGATCGTGACCTTCCGTCCCATGTCCCACCGCGGATGGGCCAGTGCCTCCTCAGGCGTGACCCGGTCGAAATCCGTTTCTTTGCGCGCGGCGAACGGCCCTCCCGACGCGGTCAGCGCGAACCGCGCCACACGCTCTTCGATGCGGGAGGCGTCCGCGGCGTCGCGCACGCAGGCCGGCGGGAACCCCGGGGCCTGCAGGCATTGGAACAGGGCACTGTGTTCGCTATCGACCGGGAGCATCCGCACACCGGCGGCTGCCCGCCGCCGCATCACCAGTTCGCCCGCTGCGACCAGCACTTCTTTGGTGGCCAGCGCCACATCGTGCCCCGCCCGGATCGCCGCCAGCACCGGGCCAAGGCCGGCCAGGCCGACAAGGGCGCACAGGACCGTGTCCGCCTCCGGCAGCGCCGCCAGTGCCGCCACCCCCTCCTCACCGGGCCAGACCTCGATACCGTGCGGACGGGCCAGCGCCTCCGCCTCCCGCGCCGCGTTTCCGTCCGCGACCGCCACCACCGGGACATGAAACCGGAGGGCCTGATCCAAAACACGCGTGATGCGCGTCCGGGTCGAGAGCCCCGCCACGCGCAACGCTCCGGGCTGCGCCCCGATCACGCGCAGGGCATTCTCGCCGATCGATCCCGTGCTCCCGAGTATGACCACCGATCTCATGACGCCACCGACTGCCCCACAAACCAGGCCAGGTAAAAATAGAGGACCGCGGGCGTGAAGGTCAGACTGTCGAACATATCCAGAATCCCTCCGCCGCCGCCCGGCAACAGACCGGCCGAATCCTTGGCGTTCACCGACCGCTTGAACATGGATTCGATCAGATCCCCCAGCGCGCCGACCACACCGAGCACCATGCCCAAGACCAGCGCGTGGGACATGCTCAACTCCGCCAGCGGACCGCCCGGCAGACAGGCGAACCGTTTGGCGGCGGCCACCAGCCCCGCGCTGACCGCCATGGAGGCGGCGATCCCGCCGGCCAACCCTTCCCAGGATTTTTTCGGCGAGACCCGCGGAAACAGTTTGTGGCGTCCCAGCGTCACCCCGACCGCAAACGCGCTGACGTCGCTGAATTTCACCACCGCCGCCAGATAGGAGGCAAGAAAAACACCCGCGCGGGCGGAGGGGATCTCGAACATCTCGTCCGCCCCCCACTGGGCCAGCCGGATGAAGAAACTCAGCATGAACGGCAGATAGAAGAACCCCAACAGGGTGACGCCCACATGTTCGACAGGCTTGGCGATCCGCGAGTCAAAAAGCACGCGTACCAGCAGGGCCGAGACCAACACGGCCAACATCAGGGTTTCGAACTGGTGGCCGGTCGGCAGCCTTCCCGCGGCATGCGGCGGAAAGGCGTAGCAGGCCGTCATCCACAACACCCCCATGACCATGCCCCCGTTACGGCTCACCGGATGGCCGTTACGCTTCATCATCTGGTAAAACTCGTTCTGGCAGGCGCACGACATCACCAGCAGCACCCCGAACAGCATCCAGCCTGGCATGGCGCAGAGGCTCAACAGCCAGGCCGCGCCCACCAGCACCCCGGCGAGGATTCTCCGAATCAGCATGGCGCCCCCTTTCCGTCCGCCTCCGCCGCCACCCCGCCGAAACGCCGCTCGCGCTTGGCATACGCGGCCAGCGCCGCCTGAAACTCCGCCTCGCGGAAATCGGGCCACAGCACCGGAGTCACGAAAAACTCGCTGTAGGCGCTCTGCCACAGCAGAAAATTGCTGATGCGCCACTCGCCACTGGTGCGGATGATCAGATCGGGATCCGGCACATCCGGCGCGTCGAGCCGGGCCGCCACAGCGGCCTCATCAACCTGCTCCGGCGCAAGCGTGCCGGCCCGGACCTCTTCCGCGATCCGCCGCGCCGCGCGCGCCAACTCGCTACGTCCGCTGTAGCTCAGGGCGATGAGAAGCTGACGCTCGAAGTGCGCCGTCTCGCGTTCCAGACGCGTCAGGGCCTCCCGCAACGGGGCCGAGAGATCCTCGCGCCGCCCGATCACCCGCAGGCGCACCTGACGCGCGATCAACTCGCGCTCGTATTTGCCGATGAAGGCACCCAGCAGCGTCATCAGCCCGGCGACCTCCTCCGGCGGACGCGACCAGTTCTCGGTGCTGAACGCGTAGAGCGTCAGATAGCGCACCCCGGCGTCGCGGCAGTAATTGAGAACGCAACGGACCGTTTCGGACCCGGCCTCGTGCCCCGCCAAGCGCGGCTTGCCTCGCTGACGTGCCCAGCGGCCGTTGCCATCCATGATGATGGCGATGTGCGCGGGCACTCTGTTTGTTTGCGTATCCACACTCATTCCGTGCGCGCGGTGAGGCGGCCCGCGGTCACAACCCCAGCCGCAGCGTGGTTTCGCGCGCGGGCCCCACCGAAAGGATCCCCAGACGCCCGCCGATCAGCGCGACCAGGCGCTCCACATACGCGCGGGCCTTGAGGGGCAGATCCTCGTAGCGGGTGCAGTGGCTGGTCGGGGTGAGCCAACCGGGCATCTCCTCATAGACAGGCGCGCAGCGTTCCAGGACGCGCAGATCGGAAGGAAAAATTTCGTACCGGACCCCGTCGTCGCGCTGATAGGCGGTGCAGATCCGGATCACCGGCTCCTCGTCGAGCACATCCAGCTTGGTCATGGCCCAGAAATCCACACCGTTGACCATCGCGGCGTACCGGCCCACCACGGCATCAAACCAGCCGCACCGCCGCGGGCGTCCGGTGGTCGCGCCGAATTCGCCGCCCTTCTGCCGCAGCCGCTCGCCGGTCTCATCGGCCAGTTCGGTGGGGAACGGCCCGGCCCCCACGCGGGTCGTGTAACATTTGATCACGCCGACCACCCGGTCGATGCGGCGCGGCGAGAGACCGGAACCCGTGCAGGCTCCGCCGGCCGTGGGGTTGGACGAGGTCACAAAGGGATAGGTTCCGAAATCGATGTCCAGCATCGTGCCCTGGGCACCCTCCAGCAGAATGCTTTTGCCCGCGCGGTCCGCCTCATTCACGAGCGCCACGGTATCGGCGATGTACGGGGCCAGCGTGCGGGCCGCGTTCTCATAACGTGTCCGGATCTCGCGCCCGTCCAGTAGCGGCGCGCCCCAACCGGCCAGCACCGCGTTGGCTTCCGCCACCCCCGCCTCCACGGTTTCCGGGAACGACGGGGAGAGCATGTCCCCCACGCGCAGGCCCGAACGCCCCATTTTGGCGCCGTAGGCCGGACCGATGCCGCGGCCGGTGGTCCCGATCTTCCTCTCCTGCGAGCGCCGCGCCTCATCGGCCGCATCCAGCGCGCGGTGCCAGCTCATCACCATGTGGGTCCGGTCACTGATATGCAGCCGGCCGACCGGATCGAACCCCTGTTCGCGCAAGCCGTCGATCTCCCGGATCAGGTCGAACGGATCCATCACCACGCCATTGCCGATCACGCATTGCTTGCCCGCGTGCAGGATCCCGGACGGGATCAGGTGCAGCACATGCTTCCGGCCGTCCGCGATCACCGTGTGCCCGGCATTGCTCCCCCCCTGATACCGCACAATCAGGTCCGCCTGGCTGGTGAGGACATCGATCACCTTACCCTTGCCCTCATCCCCCCACTGCGCACCCACCAAAATCGTATTCGGCATAACCGCTCCCTCGTGAGAACCCGTACCGGCCCCTCCGGTACAACGGGGTTTCACTATACCCGATTCCCGGAGCCGGGGGCAACCCTTGTCAGCCGAAAGCCGAATTTTTGCCCGGCAGGCCGAAAACGATTCTCCCGGCCCGGAACGGGAACAAAACGCGTTTCCGTGAACCCACCCCTTTTTCGCAAGACAAATCCCCGCGCGCCGCGCTATACTGATCCCCGTTTGGAGAGAACCCCATGCGCATATCCCGCCCACTGTTGCTATCCGCCATCCCGACTCTCGCGCTCGGCACCGCCGCGGCCGCTGAAGTGACGTTCATACCCCACCGGATCGGCACCAACCGGACCGAAGCGTGCGCGGTAGCGGATTTCAACGGCGACGGCAAACCCGACATCGCGGCCGGCCCTACCCTTTACCTCGCGCCCGACTGGCGTCCCGTGACCTTCCGCACGGTCAGCGGCACGGTGGGAGAGGACGGCAAAGGGTATGCCGACGATTTCTGCAACCTGATTCTGGACGTCAACGGCGACGGCAAGCCCGATGTGCTGGCCGCGACCTGGTTTGCGCAGACCTCCTTCTGGTTTGAGAACACGTTCGGCGCGCCGGGCCTCTGGCCCCTCCACACGATCGAGAAGCTCGGCAACCACGAGACCGGCACCCTGGAGGATATCGACGGCGACGGGCGCGCGCTGGAGTTCCTGCCCCAAACGCAGATCACGGTCTGGTATGAGGGGAGCGGGGACGCGGAGGGGCGGCCCGCATTTGTGCGCCACACCGTCTCTACCAACCGGATGGAATTCGGCGCGGGCGCGGGCGACCTCAACGGGGACGGGCGCCCGGACATCATCCGCCCCAACGCCTGGTTCGAGGCGCCCGCCGACATCCGAACCGGAACCTGGAGGGAACACCCCCTCTCCTTGGGCGCGAAAGGCGGCAAAACCGGCCACACCTCCAACATTCTGGTATGCGACGTGAACCGCGACGGGCTGAACGACCTGATCGCCAGTTCGGCCCACGGTCACGGCATATTCTGGTACGCGCAACGCCGCACGCCGGACGGCGGCCGGTCATGGGAACAGCATGTCATCGATGACTCCTGGTCCCAGGCCCACTACTTGGCCTTCGCCGACCTCGACGGCGACGGTCACCCTGAGATCATCACCGGCAAACGCTTCATGGCCCATAACGGCGGCGATCCCGACGCGTACGGCAAACTCTGCCTCTATTTTTACCGCTTCACCCCGGGCCCCGTCCCGTCCTTCAGCCGGCACCCCATACTGGTGGATCAGGGGATCGGCGCCGGCCTGAACATCGTGGCCGCCGACATGGACGGCGACGGCGATCTCGATCTGGTCACAACCGGCAAATGGGGCGGCCCGGTGCTGATCGAGAACCGGCTGATCCGATGAGCGCGCCCGTCCTCACCCCGTACACGACCACGCTGACCGACGCCGCCCGACGCCGCGGCATCCGCGTCACGATGATCAACCCCGACCCCGAACTGCCGCTTTTCACCCTCAGCCGGGAAGGCCGGAGCGTGCGCTGTTTCAACGCGCTCACCGACCGTGTCGGCGCCGCCACCTACCACTTGCTCAACAGCAAGCGCGCCTGCAACCGCTGGCTTTCGCGCCACCGGATCCCGGTTCCGGCGCAATGCGTTTACCGGGACGCGCAGCCCGGGGAAGCCCTTGCCTTTCTGTGCGCGCACGCGCCGGTGGTGGTCAAACCGGACAGCCAATGGGGCGGTCGCGGCGTCGCCATGGGGGTGCGCACCCCCGCGGAGCTGCATGCGGCCGTCCTGCGCGCGCGCCGGTACGAACGCGATGTGCTGCTTGAGGAGACCGTTCCGGGCGAGGATCTGCGTGTGATTCTGGCGGGCGGGGAACTGGCCGCCGCGATCCGGCGCCGGCCGGCGCGGGTCACGGGCGACGGCCGCCACACGATCCGCCAACTCATCGCGCTTCACAACCGCCGGCGACGCACCGAAGACCCCAGCAACCTCATCCCGTGGGATCCGGAAACCCGGCGCAATCTCGCGGAACGGGGACACGCGCCTGATGACGTGCCCGCCGCGGGATGTGCGGTGCAGGTCCGGCTGACCCACAATTACCACACCGGCGGCACGGTCGAGCTCGCCACGCGCGCCGTGCCCGCGCACGCGCTGCGTCTGGCGCAGCGCATTGTTCGCGATCTGCCGGTGCCGCTGATCGGCGTGGATTTTCTGATCGACCGCGCCACACGCCGGACTACCGTGATCGAAGTCAGCCCGGACATGGCGATCTCCCCGCCCGAGGGCGCTCTGGTGGCCGAACGCTTTTTGGATGTCCTGTTTCCCGAGACCGCGACGGGGAACACCACACGCCGCCGCCCCTCCCCGCTTCCCGCAAGGCGCGGGAAAAAGGCGTGCGGCGTGACCACGCGCAACCAGAACGAAAGGATCGGACCATGCATCTGACACGCCACAGTCTGCTCATCCCCCTCCTGGCCCCGCTGATGACGGCCCACGCGAACGCACAAGCGTTCCCGGCCTTCTCCACCCCGCGGGCCATCACGTCGGGGCCCAAGGACCACCTGTTCGCCTCGTATTACGCGATCAACGCGTGGAGCGCGAACCAACGCTACGTCACGGTGCTGGAAACCGATGTGAAAGACCGCCTTCCGACTGAGGCGGACGCGGCCGCGCTCGGCGTGGTGGACCTGCAGGACAACAACCGCTTCATTCCGTTGACCACCACACGCTGCTGGAACTTCCAGGAGGCGACCATGGCCCATTGGCTGGCCACCTCACCGGACCGCCACTTCCTTTTCAACGATTTGGTCGACGGCCGGTTCGTGACGGTCATCTTTGATTTTCAGACCCGTGACCGGCGCATCGTGCCGTTCCCCGTCAGCGCGGTCGCCCCATCCGGCAGAGAGGCCGTCAGCATCAATTACGCCCGGCTGCGTCTCACGCGCCCGGATTACGGGTACGGCGGCAAGGGGCAGGACGCGCGCGAAACCGTATCCTGGCCGCAGGACGACGGGCTTTTCCTGGTCAATCTGGAGACCGGCACCGCGAAGCTGATCGTGCCGATCGCTTCGGTCCGCGCACTGATGCCCGCCGTGGAAGAGGGCGTTGACCTGGCCTATTTCTGCCACACGGTCTTCAGCCGGGACGGCTCCAAAATCTTTTGGCTGGCACGCTCGGTCAACCCGAAGACCGCACGCAACTGGAAAACCACGGCTTTCACCTGTAACCGGGACGGCAGGGACGTGCGCCGCTGTTTCCCGGACGGCTGGGCCGGATCACATTTCAACTGGCTGGACGGCGAACGGCTGCTGGTCACCGCGAATTACGAAAACCGGATGTACAGCCATGTGCTCTTCACGGTCGGCAAAAGCGACTACACGCGCGTCGGCCGCGGCATGCTGGATTTCGACGGCCACGGCGTCTTTTCGGATGACGGCCTCTGGATGGCGACCGACACCTATCCGGACCGCCTGAACGAACGCAAACTCCTGGTCGTACGCATGGCGGACCACGCCATCCTGCCGCTGGGCGGTTTTTTCGTGCCGGAAGGTTACCGCGGCACCTATTGGCGGTGTGACCTGCATCCGCGCTGGCGGCCGGACGGCGGCATGCTCGCGTTCAACTCCGTGCATGAGGGTTCCCGTCAGGTTTATGTGATCGACGCGAAAAAAAGGTGATTCCCATGAGACGAAAGGCCCTTGTCGCGGCCGCACTGGTCATCCTGTGCGGCTGCCGGCACCCGATGGAAAACCCCTACTTCCCGGTCAAGGAATCGGGGCTGAACTGGGTGGACATCCGCCAGTACCGGATCGGCAAGCCGACCCAGCGCGTCTGGGTGCGCCTGGACGGGAACGGGATCGTCACCGTCCGCGAAGGCAGCAGTCCGCTGGTCAGCAACCCGTTCGCCAAGGATATGGCCAACCGGCAATGGCACGACATCCGAGAGACGCGGCTGACCATTCCGCGGGACGAGGCCGTGTTCCTGTTCCAGACCCTGGTGGACAAAGGGCTGTTTGAAAAACCGGTGAAACCGAAAAACGTCGAGGAGGCGGATCAGATTTACGTTTCGGCCAACATCCAAAACAAGACGGTCAGTTATGTGGATCCGATCGGCGACCCGGATCTCGCCGAACAATGCCGACTGCTGGTGATGATGTTCCATCACCCGAAACCCCGGGCACGCAAACCGTGAACCCGAACCGCGCCACACCCGCAGGACGGCTCTTCTTCCGACGCTCGTCCGTCATGTCAGCAAGGGGGACGCCTCCCCGAGGCGTCCGCGGCGGTTCCGGGAAAACGGCCTTCTCCGGGTTCATCGTGCCGCTCCTTCCCTCCCTGCGGGCGGCGGGGTTGTTCCTGGCCGTTCTTCTGCCCCGCGCCGTCCACGCCGAACGCCTCTTTGTCGGCATTCTCGAAACGGACAGTTACCAGAGCGTGATCTACGGCGCTTCGGCGTTCAGTCGTCTCGCGGATCTGCCGCTGGCGCTGGAATGGGTTCAGGGCACGCTGGACCGCGCGATCTGCCTGCCGTCGTTCGCGGGTGCGGATCGGGGCCGCACGTTGCGCATCGTGCAAACGGTGGAGACCCAAACCCCCGTCGGCGCGGGAAATCCCGCCAATGTGGCAATCATCCCGCTGACGGACGACGGACGGACGGTGCTGGAAACGCTGGCCGCAGCCTACCGGAAACAAACGCGCATCGAATCCTTGACCCGGTTCGAGTCGCCCGTCTCCACCAACCATACGCCGGTTGTCACGGTGGCTGTCGCCAAACGGCATCTGTTCACCTCGCCCTCGGCTGAGGCCGTTTTGTGGGCATGGGAAAACCGCTCGCTTCTGTTGGACGCCCCTCCCCAGTCGATTCCCGGCACTCTGCGCTTTCTGGTCAATCCCCAGCGGCTGGCTGACCTGACGGGGTTGCGCAGCGAAAAAACCGAGGCGTTCGGCAACACAGACCGGTTCCTCCGCGACTGCGAAACCTTCTCCTTCGCGTTGACCCTGGACAGCCAGGCCCTCACCCTGACCGTGCGCGGCAAGCCTGCGGCCGGCACCGGACTTGCCCGCCTCGCCGCCGCGATGCGTCCGCCGCGCGCGACGCTCTGGAACGGTTTGCCCGAACATGCGTTTTTTGCCTCCTTATCAGCCTGTGACGCGCCGCACCTCTGGGACCCCTATCTGGGTCCGCAACGGCTCAGCCTGTTGCGTCCCGGTTCGGGACTCGCGCCCACAAACGGGTTCAGCGGCGACTGTCTCGTCGCTCTTTCCCCCACCCGGGATCAACGCGGCATCTGCCTCGTGCGGATCGAGCCGGTCGTGCGGGCCGCGGACGCGGAGAAAGCCATCCGTTCGCTGCACACCGTGACCCATACTGACGGCATTACCCTCAAACCGCTTCCCGCGCGGCGCACCGCAACCGGTGTGGAGGTCGTGTCGTATGACCTCGCGTTTCACGCGCCCGACGCGGTGGGGAACGGCAAGGCCGACCTCTCGGTTCTGAACACGTTACTCGCGCTCTTCCTGAAACAGGCCGTGCTGGAAACCGCCGTCACGGAGGGGTTCGCGATCACAACGGTCGGTCCCGTCCAAACGCTGGACCGGGAACTGCCGGATCTGGCGTTTCCGGAACGGCAACTCACGCTGGAACGGCGGCTCCGCATGCGGGATCCGGCTCTGGCGGACGAACCGCTGACAACCGGAGCGAACCTGCGTCTGGCGAGCCTGCTGCGTCACCTGGTGAGCATCATCCCGAATGTGAAGCCGGAACACCTCCGCCTGCTTCCCACCGGGGGGGACGGCGCGGCGTTCGGTCTGGCGCGCGGTGCCGATGGCTCGTTCACGGCTTCGCTGCGCTTCGGCACCACGGAATGGGCGGCGCTGCAGCGCATCAACCGCGACGGGCGCGCCGTGCTGCAGGAACTCTTCTTTCAGATGTTCGCCAGACAAATGATGGAAATGCGGCAAGCGCCGGCCGATCCCGCTCCGCGCGCGCCGGGCCCGGCGCCCTGAGCGCCGCCGCTCACGTTCCCGAAAGGCTTTCCAACGCATCCGCCACGCGTTGCGCCGCAGCGGGATGGGCCAAGGCCTTCAAGGACTTCCCCATATGCGTGAGGCTCGATGGGGTCCGCATTTTATTCCGCACATAGCGCATGATCGAGCGTGCGGAAAGTTCCCTCTCGACCCCCACATCAACCCCTCCGCAACGGGCGAGCGCGGAGGCGTTCAGAAACTGGTGGTTCCGGATTGCGGATGGCAGGGGGATCATCAGCGCGGGCTTGCCCAGCAGGCACAACTCGAAACAGGTGGACGCCCCCGCCCGGCAGATCACCAGATCGGCGGAAGCGTAAGCCCGTCCCATTTCCGGTTCGAACGCCCGGACCCTGGCCCGCACCCCCGCCCCGTCGTACGTCTGGCGAACCCAAGCCTCATCAGCCGGCCCGCTCTGATGCAAGACGGCAAACTCTCCGCACCCGGACTGCTGGAGCAGGCAAAACGCCTGTGAGACCAGACGGTTCACGCGTCGCGCGCCCTGGCTGCCACCGGTGACCAGTACGGTGAACATCCCTTCCGGAATCTCGGCGAATCGCGGCTGTCCGATCAATTCCCGCCGAACCGGCAGCCCGGTGAACACCGTCTTGCGGCGCGGCATCCAGGCGGCGGTCTCCTCAAAACTGATCGCCGTGAGCGCCGCCACGCCCGACAGGGCCTCAACCGCCTTGCCCGGCACCGCGTTGGCCTCATGCAACAAAACCGGCACCTTGGCGAGGCGCGCCGCCGCCACCGGCGGCAGGCTGGCATAACTGCCCATGGCGAGCAAGGCATCCGGCCGGCGGCGTTTCAGTTCCCGTGCGCACCGGGAGAACGCGTGCAGGGTCTGCGGCAGCGTCCGGACGGAAAGCTGGCGCGCGCCGGTCAGAAAAACAGGGCCGTCCCAACCGCACAACGTGGAACACTCAACCGCCCGTCCCGAGAACCAGACGTCCACCGCATGACCGCGCAACCGCAACTCCTGGGCCACGGCCAAGCCCGGAAACACATGTCCCCCGGTTCCGCCGCACGCCACCACAAACGTTTTCGGTCTCATCGCCGCACCCCCTTTGCCGGACGCCGCCGGAACTCGCCCGCCATTTCCCGGACCGCCTGTCCCCCCACCCACGCCATCAGGCCCGCATAGAGGATGATGCCGCAGACCACCGTCAGCGCCATCACGCCGATCTGCGCTGCTTTCACATGCGCCCCCATCCCGTCGGCCCAACGCATGCCGACCGTGCAGACCCGCCATGCCCCCGCGGCCATGACCAGGGAACAGCCGACCGCCTTGAGCAGCGTGGGCATCACGGCCGCCATCCGCGGGGCCACCGTGCGGCGCCGGAGCAGAATCGCCAGCGCGACCGCGTTCGCCAGGCTCGTGAGCACCGTCGAGCCCGCGATTCCCGCATGTTTCCAGCCGTGCGGCAACCACAACACGCTGAGCACATTGAGCGTGACATTCAGCACCAGCGCGCACAGACTCACACGCACCGGCGTGCGCAAATCCTGCAATCCGTAAAAAGCGGGCGTGATCGCTTTCTGAAAACTGAACACCAGCAGCCCCGGCGCATACGCCGCCAGCGCGCGCGCGCTCAACAACGCGGACATCCCGTCAAAACGTCCGCCCCGGAACGAATACACCAGGAGGATCACCGGCAGCGCCAGAACGCACAAGGCCGCCGAACAGGGTGCCATGATCACCGACAAATTCCGCAGCGAACGTTCCAGCGTCGTCCGCATCGCCGGCAGCTCGCCCCCGGAGGCCTGGCGGGAAAAGGTCGGCAGCAGCACGGTCATGAAAGCGGTCCCGAACATCCCCAACGGCAGATAAATGAGGCGCTCGGCATATTCGAGCGCCGCCGGCGCGGCGGGGTCCGCCCAGAACGCGAGGACTTTATCGACGCACACGTTGATTTGGATCAGCCCGATCCCGAGCGAGGCCGGTCCCATCAGGCACAGCACGCGTTTCACCCCGGGATCGCGGAACATCCCCCGGAACCGCAGACGGAAACGGAATCCGCACCGGCCCAACGCCGGCAACTGGAAAAGGATTTGGGCCAGCCCCGCCAGAAGAATCGCCCAACTGAGCACTTGGATCTGCCGTTCCGGCGCACGGAAAACAAAGGGACAAACCACCAGCAGCGTCATGATCCAGATCAGGTTCAGCAGAAAGGGGGTCAGCGACGCGATCGCAAACTTGCCCAGCGTGTTGAGCATGCCCGAAAGCAGGGCCGCCACGCAGATCAGCAGCGCATACGGCAGCATGACACGCAGCATCGGCAGCGGGATCAGCCAACGGCTTTCCGGTGGCAGCATTCGCGCGAGCGGGAAGGAGAGCAGCATACCCGCGATCGTGATGAGACCCAGCACGGCGGTCAGCATGCTGATCACCCGCATCCCGAACCGGAAAGCGGGCTCACGTCCTTCCCGGACCAGAGTCTCGCCGAACACCGGCACAAAGGCGCTCGAGAGCGCTCCCTCCCCGAACAGGCGCCGGAACAGATTCGGCACGATGAACGCGATGTCAAAAGCGGATTTCAGCGCGGAGGTGCCGAAAAAATAGGCCATCGCCACTTCGCGCACCAACCCGAGCACCCGGCTGACGGCTGTCATCAGACTGACCACGGAAACCGAACGCAGCACGCGCGGATGCGGGTCTTTCGGCTCTGTCTGCGATACGCTCAACACCGGCTCCTCATGCCTCTCCGGCAACCGCGCCCGGCGCGGGCCGCGCGGCGTGCGCCCGGGGGGGGGTCCGGAAACAGATGTGCTCCACCGCCTCGTGGAAATTTTCGGCGCCGCGCATCAGTTCGATGTCCACGCGCAGGTAGTAGACCGGGACCGGCGTGACCTCCAGACGGGGGAACCGGACCGCGTCCTTCTCCGTGGTCAGCAAGGCGTCGGCCTTGAGATCCGCGGCCCGGTTGACCGCGTCGATGATCTCCTGCGCGTGATACCGGTGATGATCCGCATACCGTTCGCAGTGGATCACGCGCGCGCCCATGGCCCGCAGCGAATTCTCGAAACTCTGCGGCACCGCGATGCCGGAAAGCGAGGTGACCGTGCGGCCTTTCAGCCACGCGAGATCCACGCGTTCCGCGGTGTAGACATGCTGCAGGTACCGTGCCCGGTGACGGCACTCGATGATTTCCGCCGTGGGATTCACTTCGCGGAGGCGCGCGCGCAGCGCATCCGAATCCCCGTCCGACTTGGTGATGAAGATGAAATCTGCGCGCTGGAGGTTCCGGACCGGCTCGCGCAACACGCCGCGGGGCAGGAGTTGGCTGTTGCCGAACGGGTTGGTCTTGTCAACCAGCACCACCTCCAGCCGGTGTTTGAGTTTCTGATATTGGAAGCCGTCATCCAGAATCAGCGTGTCACACCCGAACCGTTTGACGGCATACCGTCCGCTCTTGACGCGGTTCCGGTCCACGAGCACCACCACGCCAGGCAGGTTGCTCGCCAACATGTACGGCTCATCCCCGCCCATCTCGCTGTCGAGCAGCACCCGTTTGCCGTCGCTGACCACACGGGGCGGTTCGATCCGTTCGTTGAACAGCCGTTGATACCACGGCAACTCTTTCTTGCGGTATCCGCGGCTGAGCACCGCCACCCTGCGTCCCGACCGCTGCAGGTCGCGCGCGAAAATTTCCACCACCGGCGTCTTGCCGGTCCCGCCCGCCGTGATGTTCCCGACGCTGATGACCTGGCAGCCCAGAGGGTAGCGGCGGCAGATCCCCGCCTCGTACAGAAAGAGGCGCAGCGAAACCACGGTTTTGAACAGCACGGACAAGCCTTTCAGGAACGCCAGCAAGGCGCGGACCGGCCACGGGTGGCCCTGGTCGGCGCCAGGCTGTTGAATAAGGCGGACCAGATAATGCTCAATCCGTTCGATTCGTCTGATTTTCGCTTTGCGCATGGATGAACCAAATCACGGGGATGGGGGAAGAGGATAAGATATCCACGCGCGTCTGACAATCATTTGAACCAGCTCCGCACGTCCCGGTCCAAGCCCTGTCCCAGCATGAAGTTATAGAGGGCCAGCCGCAATCCCCGCCCCAAACGCTCCCAGTCCGGCGCGCCGGACTCGCGATAGGGAAGTTCATTGCGCGCGAACACCCGTGCCGGCAACCGTTGCGGCACGAGCCGGATCCCGAAGGATGCGGGGTCACGCGCGATCGGGCTGTGCGCCGTGAGCGCGAAGCGGTGCCAGAAGGCGGATTGGATGTGACCGTCCGCGAACCGTTGGCGCACATAGTCCAGCGCCGCCAGCACCTCGTCTTCCGTCTGGGTCGGGAAGCCGTACATCAGATACGCGTGCACCAGAATGCCCGCGTCGGAAAAGGCCTGGCACACGTTCCGGGCGCCCGCCAGCGTGATGCCTTTCCGCATCAGCCTGAGCAGCCGGTCCTGTGCGCATTCGAGTCCGCCGGTCACCGCGATACACCCCGCCTCTGCCATCTGCCGGACCAGCGCGGGAGTGAACGCGCGGTCGAAGCGGATGTTCCCCCACCAGGTGAGGGCCTCCCCCCGTGCCCGCAACTCTCCGCACAACGCACGGATCAGGGCGGGCGCGAGCGCCTCATCCGTGAAATGGAAACCCGCACGCCCCGTTTCCCGTTTCAGCCGGAGCATCGTGTCCACCAGCGTCGGCACATCGGGCGCCTGGTAGCGGCCGATGTAGTCCAGCGATACGTCGCAAAACGCGCACCGGTGCCAGTAACACCCGTTTGCGGCCGACAGTTTGATCCAGCGCCCGTCCGACCAGATCCGGTGCATCGGGTTACCCGTTTCGAGAAGATTGAGATACCGCGTCAGTTCCAGGCCGTCATAACTCGGCCCGGTCCCCTGGCCCCGCGGTCGGCGCAAAACCGCTTCCCGCCGCGGCGGGGCGTCCCGCTCCGGACGCGCGACGCCGCAGTCCGCCGCGCCCATCGTGCGCACGCGGGGCCCCTTCCCGAGCAGACCGAGCCAGGGCGCGGTGCCCTCGTCGAAACAGATCTCATCGACAAACCGGAATACGCGCGGATCGTTCAATTCCCGCCACTCGGTGTTGACATATCCGCCCCCCATCACCACCCGCGCGGCGGGAGCGAGTTGCCGGATGCGCGCCGCGATGCGGAAGGCGGCGTAGACCGTGCCGGGGAAAGGCAGGGTGATCCCCACCGCATCGGGGGCGTGCCGTTCGAGTGTCGCGCCGGTGATGTCGTCGATCAGGCGGTCCACCCACGTCGGGGCTCGTTTGAGACGCCGCAGGATCGGATCGAATGTCGGCACGCTCACCGCCAGCCGCTCGGCGTACCGGGCGAACCCGAAATCCGGATCGACCCCTTCGCGGACCACATCCGCGAGATCATCCAGATAGAGCGAGGACAGGAATTTCGCGCGGTCGGTCAGGCCCAAGGACCCGAACCGCTCGAACAGGAGTCCCTCCCCACCCTCCGTATCCCCCTCCTCCTGGAGCGCCGCGAACCGCGGTCCCTCAGGCAGGAAATCCCGGCGCGCGATCCGCCAGCCTGCGGTCTCGTCGCGCCCCTGCAGAAACGCGACAACGCTTTCCACGCTGGACACGTACGCCTCACGATGACGCAGAAAGAAACGGACCCCGGCCGACGGCCGGGGAACGGCGCGGCAATGCGCCGCGACGCGGGAAAGCCCCTCCCGCGAAAACAGGCGCAGCAGGAGTTCGAGGGAGAGATCCGCCTGCTCCGCCGCCACGCCCTGCCCGCGGAGGAACCCGGTCAAAAAGGGTGTCGCGGGATACGGCGTGTTCGGTTGCACAAGCGGCGGCGTCAGCAACAGGATTTTCATGGTCACGCACCGCGCGCAGCAACAACGGGCTGGTCGTCATGGCGCGCCCACGGAGAGTCGAACTCCGCTTCCAAGGATGAAAACCTTGTGTCCTAACCGATAGACGATGGGCGCAAAAAGTGGCCAGACTGTATCAGATCGGTTCGCGCGCTGGCAAGCGCGAATTCCATATCCGGACCGCGCCGCAAACCGGCGGGCCGCGCGGTTTTTGCGGGGCGTCACTCCACCGTGACGCTCTTCGCGAGATTACGCGGCTGATCAATCTCGCAACCGCGGGCCCGCGCCACATGGTACGCGAAAAGTTGTAGGGCGACCGCCGTAACCACCGGAGCCGTCTGCGCGCGGGTGCGCGGCAGCCGGATCACATCCTGCACATCCCGCTCCGCCTCCGCATCCCCTTCGGTCACGATCCCGATCACCGGCGCGTGCCGCGCCCGGCATTCCTGCACATTTCCGAGTGTCTTCTCCTTGCCGGGAAGGTCGTTGAGCAGGGCGATCACCGGCAGCGTCCTGTCCAGCAGCGCGATCGGCCCGTGTTTGAGTTCCGCGGCCTGGTACCCTTCCGCATGGATGTAACTGATCTCCTTGAGTTTAAGCGCGCCTTCCAGCGCGGTGGGATAAAGAATCCCCCGGCCGATAAAGAACGCGTGACCGGCCTGCGCGTATTTCGCGGCGATGGCGGCGATCTCCTCCTGCCGCGCCAGCACCGCGCCGATCTTTTCGGGCAGGGAGGCGATCTCTTCGCACAGCGCCCTTCCCTGCTCGCATGAGAGCCTCCGCCCGCGCCCGATTTTGAGCGCAAGCATCAGCAGGACCGTCACCTGGGCCGTGAACGCCTTGGTCGAGGCCACGCCGATCTCCGGTCCCGCATGCAGATACACGCCGCGCCCCGCTTCCCGGGCGATGGTGGACCCCACCGCGTTGCAGAGCCCTGCCACCAGCGCCCCCTTCTGGACGCCCTCGCGCACAGCCGCAAGCGTATCGGCCGTTTCTCCGGACTGACTGACCGCGATCAGCAGGTCGTCATGCCCGAGAATGGGATTGCGGTACCGGAATTCGGCGGCCTGCTCGGGATCGGTCGGCAGATCTGCCAACTCCTCGAAGAGATATTTTCCGACCATGCCGGCGTGCAGCGAGGTGCCGCATGCCACGATCACGAGCCGCCGGATCGCGGCCAATTCGCGCGGTGTCAGATTCAATCCGGAAAGAATGGCTGTGCCGAGCGCATGGTCAAGCCGTCCCCGGATCGTGTTTCGCAACGCCTCCGGCTGTTCGAAAATCTCTTTGAGCATGAAATGCTCGTAGCCGTCTTTCTCCGCGGCGGCGACATCCCAGGCCACATCCGTGACCGCCCGATCCACCGTGACGTGCTCAAGGGTCCGGATCTGCACCCCCTCCGCCGTGATCCGCGCCACGTCCCCGTCCTGCAGATAGATCACCTGACGCGTGTGGGCCACAATCGCCGCGACGTCGCTGGCGACCAGCGTTTCGCCGTCGCCGATTCCGATCACCAGCGGACTGCCTTTCCGGGCCACCAGGATTTCGTCCGGATGCCTCGAGGAAAGCACGGCCACCCCGTACGTGCCCTCCACATGTTTGAGCGCCTCCGACACCGCCGCCATCAGGTCGCCGGCGTCAAACATGGCGATCAGGTGCGCCAGCGCCTCGGTATCGGTTTGCGAAACGAAGACGCAGCCGCGCGCTTCCAACTGCCGCCGCAGCGAAACGTAGTTTTCGATGATCCCGTTATGCACCAACGCCAACCGGCCGCCGTCGCCCAGATGCGGATGGGCGTTGCCTTCCGTCGGCGGACCGTGCGTCGCCCAGCGCGTGTGCGCGATCCCCGCCGTGGCGCCGGTGCGCACGGCCTCCGGCACCTCGTCGGCCACGCGCCGCTCCAGTGCGGAGACCTTGCCGGTCTGTTTGACCACCTCCAGTCGCGTTTCCGCGATCAGCGCCACACCCGCGGAATCATACCCGCGATACTCCAGCCGCCGCAACCCGTTCAACAGAATTTCGGCCGCGCACCGTTTGCCGATGTAACCCACGATCCCGCACATAGACGTTCTCCCGTGTGAGGTGAAAAACGCCGCGGAAATCTAACCGAAAGCCTTCCCCGCTGGCAATCAAATTGTCGCGGACCCATTCGAATCGGATGCCTGCGCCGACGGGGCATGTCACCGGCCGGCCGGACGCACCTCATAAACGTGCGGCACAGGAGTCCGGCTGGCGAGCATCTCCTTTTCGAGCGCCGCGGCATCTTTGCGGTAGGTCTCGTACTGCGGCCATTTTTTAATGTAGTTCAGCGCCATGACCGCCCCGTACTGGCGTTTGTCCTGCATGCCGTCATAGTGCGCCTGCACCGCGGCCGGGTCATCCACATTGATCTTGTGGTGGTTCTGCATCCAACGCCGGGTGTTCAGCAGGTTGCGCGCCTGGCCTTCGGCATCCCGTCGCCGCGCGTTCAGGCGCGACACGTTCAACGCCTGCTGATACTGCGGGGTCAGCGCATTTGTCCCCAATGAAATTCCGGCGGCCAGCGCCGCCGCCGGATACCGGCCGGCCTCCTTGCCGTCGATCGCGAGCGCATATTCTCCCGCCGCCAGGCCGGTCACCTGAAGCGTCTCCCGGTTGAGATCTTCCAGGATCGGCAGCAGGCCTTCCAACGCCTTACACGCCGCGGGGTCCGCGGGAAACGGCAGGGCCTTGGCCAGCACGGTGAACGACACGCCGCCGTCCCGCCTCGCGACCGCCGTCACCTCCGCGTTCTCGCCAGCGACAACCCGCGCCGCCGCCGCGTCAACCGCGACGTGGGAGACGAGCGACGGCACACCCTGTGTCTTTAAAAACAGCCACGCCATCATCAGATGCCCCGGCATGCCGGGATGCACGCGGTCGGGTCCCACGATCGTGTATTTCGGATCTTTTTTCTGCTGTTCGAGATTGAACGCCGTCATCGGCCCGTGAAAATCCACCACCGTCGCATTGACCTTGGGCGCCAGTTCCCGGACGATCGCGGCGCAACGGCCCAGGCCGTCGTTGCATCCCGGCTGGTTGTTGTCCCGGTCCAGCACAACCGTCTGGTCAAAAGGCGAAGGTGTGATCAGGAAGAGCTGCGGCCGGTTCGCCTCGCGGAGGATCCGCTCCGTGAGCTTTTGCATGTTCGCCTTGTACCCGTCCAGCGAGCGCTGCTGCGCGGCTTTGCGCTTCTCGTCCGGATTTGCGACATAATTTCCCCGGCCCACATCGTTCATGCCCATCATGATGGCCACGGAGGTCGGTTTGTGGTCGATCACGTCCTCCTGAAGGCGCCCGAGCGATCCGCCCGCGGAATCTCCGGAACGTCCCGCGTGCACAAACCGGATCGTCCAGCCCGGAAAGCGCGTCAGATAATAGTCCCAGACGGTGTTCTGGTATTGCCCCCGATTCGTGATGCTGTCCCCCAGGAAACAGACGACCTCCCCGTCCCGGAACATCCCGCCAAAAACCATCCCGGCCGACAGAATCGCAGCCGCCGCCCATCCCCTCCGATACCGTGTTCTCATTTTTCGACCTCCCTTTTCGTCCGATTCACTGTTCTTGCCCGGATTTGCACAACGTTGCCATCACCTGTGCTGTGATCTTGACCGCAAAGAGCGCATGCGCACGGGGGTTGGGGTGCAGACCGCCCCAATAGCCTTTTTTGGCGGCCAGCGCCATTGCGACTTCGGGCCCCATATTGAGGAGCGACACCCGCCCGTCCCGGGGATAGGCGGTCCGGTATGCTTCAACCGTCTGTTCGTGCTCCGCGGCCTTGTACTGCCCGAACGGCACGATTAAAAAAATGTGGGCCTGCGGCGCGGACTGACGCAACGCCGCGAGGCACTGCAGCATGCTCGCCCGCACATCGCCCGGATTCGAACGCCAGAGCGCGTCATTCGTCCCGTAGTTGATCAGGATCACGGATGGTTCCTGCCCCGTCGATCCGTAGGCGCTGAGTCGCCCTTTCACATCCAGAAACGAGTGATTGGCGTCGATTTTGTTCCACCGGCTGAGTTCGTCGAAATACCGTCCTCCCGCGCCATCCACAGAATTGGAGATCACATAGTACCCCGGCACATCCCCGGGAGGATTGTCACCGCGGTTGATCCATCCGCTCCAGCCGCAGGCGCTGACGCAATACTCGTAGCCTTGTGTGCGCAGTGCCTCGCCCACCAGATGGGAGTAGCACTCCAGATCCGAGGCGCCAACCCCTTGCGTGATGCTGTCGCCCACGATGAGCGCCCACTTCGGACGCGGTGCGTCGGGAAACGTTTTGCTGCCGGCCTCCACACGCAGCCCCGCCACGCGCACCACGTTCGAGCCGCTCTCACCCGGCGTGCCCCAGCGCAGCTTCTCAGCCGACGCTTTCACGTATACAGTGAGGACGTGCTTGCCGGGTTTGACCGCGCCTTTGAGCCGAATTTCCGGCGCGCAGACGAGATCACCGCTCCACAAACCATCCAATTGCGCGGCCAAGCGGGGCGGCCCGAACGCTTTCCCGTACGTGGACGTGTCCATCAGCAGCGTCGGCACCACATTCGTGGTCGCCGACTCCCACGCGATGCGGAAGTATGCGAACGAGTTCCACGTCTGCCGGTACTTCGAGCCGCCCCGGCCCGCGTCGCCCACCCAGTTGCCGGGCGAGAACACGAACGCCGGCGAATCGACCGGCACGGTCAAGGTGGCCGCCTCTCCGGCGTGCAACACGCACGCGGCGCCCGCGACGAAAACCGCACCCCAGAAACATCCCCGCTTACCCATATGTATCCCCTTTGTTCGACGGCGCCGCACGCCGCTATTTCGTTGACGCCTTCTTTTCGACCGCCCGTTTCTCCAGCGCCTCGTTGAGACGCCCGAGAATCGCGTCCGCCATGAGCGGATCGGCCGCCGCCTTGAGATGGATCATGTCCGGGCTGATCAGCTCCCCGATACGCGGCTGCGTCGCGCCGTGAATGTCGGTGACCGGCACGTTCAATTCGGCCATCACCTTCTCGGCTGCCGCGTTGAACACCTTGCAGTTGGTCAGATAGTGCGGCGCGTTTTTGACTTTGTTGTCGCCGACGGTGCCTGTCGAGTTGGCGAAGATCGGCAGCGCGCCGGACTCACGGATCGTCGCCACGATTTTCCGCAGCCGCCCGGCATACGCCGCCTCCGCTCCCGTTCCGGGCGCGGCCCGGTAGAAATCGTGAATGCCGTTGTTGAAGTGGACAATGTCGAAGGGTCCCCGTTCCGCCAGGAACTTCTTCAGTTCATCGCCGCGTGCGGCCATGTCCGAACGGTAGAAGCGCGGTCCCATGCTCGCCCAAGTGCCCTTCGTCATCGACGACTCGCCGATGACGTTCGCCTTGCCGCGCATCCCTTCTTTGACCCGGTTGATGTAGTGGCCCGAGATGGAGTCGCCAATGATCAGAATGCGCGGCAGGGTCGCGTCCTCCATACCCAGGTCGCAACGCGCGTTGTACCCCAAACGGGTGCCCGGCACGACCGCATCCCCCGTGCAGGTGAGATGCGCGTCGGTGCGGAACGGCGCCGCCGGACAGCCGGCCGCGTTGCAGAGGTTCGCGCCCCGCTCCGGCAAGTCCTGATAGGCATAGCGCACGCCTTCAGGCTTCTCCACCGTCGGCGCGGAGACCTCGACCGTGTCGCCCCGGATCACGGCGTCTGCCCATACCCATCGGAAGAGGGAGGAGGCGATCGCGAACCCTTGCAGCGCCCCGCCCCCTTTTGAAACCAGACCGCCCCGCGTGTTGCGGAAGCGCAGAATCACCTTGTTCCCGACGGTCGCGGCGCCGGCCAATTCCGGACCGTCGCACGCGGCATCCTCTTTTTTGTAGATCTTCGCCAACATGGCTTCCGTGATGCGGGGACAGAGGTCACGCGGATGCGGATCTTTCGGAAGATCGATGCTCACCACCAGAACGGCCTTGGCGGCGGCGGCCCCCTCCCGCTGCGCGTCACGCAATTCGGCGGCCAGACGGCGGTCGGCATGAGTCACAACCGGCCGGGCCTGCACGACCACGAACGGGAGCGCCGGATTCCCGGACGCCTGCCGCCAGCCTCCGATCATCGAGGGCAACAGTTGCCCGTACTGGATTGCCCGGCCGAGACTGTCACCGTCCACACCGTGGTCCCAGATCACGCCGCGCGCCGTCAGTCGTGTCAGCGGCGCCACCATGGCGTTCCAAACGGCGGAGGGTTCCTGTCGAAAGAGCGCCTCCGGCTTGTCGCCGGGCTGAGGCTTAGGCGGCGGATTCAGAGGCAGTTTCTGACAGAATTCCGTCCAGGCCCGGAGCCGATCCTCATAGGTCGCGTCCGATGTGCGCAGTTTCCAGGCGTCGCCGTCATAATAGTCGAGGATCGGCTTGGCCGCCGGCGCGGCGGCGAGCGCCTCGCGGCTCATCCATGTTTCGAGCGGCTGTTCCGGCCACGCCATGGCCAACGACACGATCCCGACCGGCACGCCCAAGCGGGCAACGAGTTCACGTCCCACATAATAGCCTTCGGCCGGAAGGGAAGGCAGGGCATTCCGATCCGCAGCGGCCCAAGCGCCCGACGCCTCCGCCTGCGGCTCACGGGCGGCCGTCTGTTTGGCGGCGAACAGCCTCAGGTTCGGTTCCGCCGGCTCGGCGTGCGCTGCCGCCACGGCGGCGGCCACATCCGGCAGCAGGTTGTTGAGGCGCCGGGCCACAGGGAAGCCGCCCGCACAAAACCAGACCTCGCCCACCAGCACATCCCGCATTTTGACCGGCGTCCCGGTCGCCGTGCCGCGTACCGTCATTTCGCGCGGCTCCGCGCTGGCGGACAGCGGCTCCAGTCGCACCAGCCAGTTGCCTTGCGCATCGGCCGCCGCCGTCTTTTTCTGTCCGGCAAACTC
>JAVEYH010000017.1:0-42014 GCA_034003585.1 Kiritimatiellia bacterium | reverse complement strand
GGTTTTTTGCCGAAACGATCCAAGCGCTTTCCGTGATGCGGGCGTAATTCAATGGCAGAATAGGAGCTTCCCAAGCTTCTTACGTGGGTTCGATTCCCATCGCCCGCTCCATCTTCGTAAGCACCTGTAAATCAGGTGCTTATGTTTTTTATGGGATGGCAAAAACAGCCATCTTATAACGCGTCCCCTTTGGGTTAACCCGGTGCCGCTTGTGTCTAAAGCTCCTGATTCGATATTCTTTTCCCCGTCAGTGTGATTATGAAAGGCGGGGCACTCATGAGCGACAAGCCGAGAAAGTGTCCAAAGCCGGGCCGGTCGTCCCCGGTTGAACAGAAGAACCGGGCGGAGATTAAAAAGGCCGTACCGCAAACCACATCTGCGGCCGAAACGGAAGATCCGAGGGGCAAGTTTCTGTTCTTCCTGGGTAAGAAGGTCCGCCTGGTCAAGCGCGAGCATAATGAGCTTCCCCCCTCTTTGGAGTACACGCCGGACGGTCAGCAGGTCCATTTTTTAAGGCATGCCTGCGAGCTTGAGATCGAGACGGTTCCACCGAACCGCTTTGTCCGGGGGATGGCCTATTACATCCTGAAGGCGGCGATCCAAGAGTTGCCGTCCGGCAAGCTGTCGATACCGGAGTGGGCCACTCCGTACGAGATAAAGGCTGGCTTCGTGATCGACGTCTACGGGGCGCAAGAGCCTCAAGCACTATGGCAATGGTCGCGCGCCAACCGGTACCCAATAAAATACCCATATCGATTACCTATTACCCAATTCAGTGCCCAATGAAATGGGGTAATACCTAATTCAGCTTCCGCCAGAGGGCCTGCTTGCCGCGGCCGAGGCATTGGATTTCCTTGCTCTGGCGCATCTCCTTGAGCACCTTGCGGATCATGTCTAAGCTGACCTCGGGGCATTGCTTGTGCAGTTCGGTGATGTGGAACGGCTCCCGGAAGCGGGCGACGGCCTGGCGCACGGTTTCGGTCTTCTCGCCAAGCGGCAGCTTCGTGTTCTCGTAACGGCTCTCGAATTCCTGATAGAGATTCTTCAAGGTGAAGAGCAGGAAGTTGATATACGGCCACGGCTCGTGCTTGCCGTCGTGCCAGCCCTGCGAGCCGGTCTTGAGGGTGTCGTAGTACCGATCCTTGCTCTGCTCGATGATGCGCTCGATGCTGACGTAGCGCCCACCGCTGAACCCCAGACGATAAAGCGAAAGCAGGAGCAGTAGACGCGAGACACGGCCGTTACCGTCGCGGAACGGGTGGATGCAAAGGAAGTCCAGGTTCTGGGCGGCCCAGAGGATCAGCGGGGGCACCTGTTTCTCCAGCAGGATGCGCTCGGAGAGTTCGCAGAGCCTGCGGACGGCTTCGGGCGTCTCCTTGGCGCTCACGGGACGGAAGCGTACGGTCACGCGGCCGTCGGCATGTTTCTCGATGATCTCTCCGTCATCCTTCTTGAACGCGCCGGCATCCCAGGTGTCGGGTCGGGTCATGGCGTGCAACCGTAAAACGGTTTCGGGGGAAAAGGGGAGCGATGCGTGAGTCGTGTGTATCCATGACAAGGCTGACTGGTATCCGCGGACCTCCTCTTCGTTGCGGTCCTGGAGGTGGCTTTTGCCGAAGATAACGGTTCCGACGCGCTTCTGGTCGATCTCGACGCCTTCGATGCGGTTGGAGGCGACGGCGCTTTCGATCAACGCGTGTTCGCGCAGTTTCTCGAGTTTCTGAGGGGCCAGGCGTGTAAAGAGATCCTGCTTGCCACGGTATTCGGCAAGATCGTTGAGCAACCAGACCGTAGCGAGGGGAATCTGAGGGGGCGCCTGTATCCAGTTCGAGAGCGTTTTCACGTTTTGTTCTCCAACGTTATGTCGTTAGAACTTTAGACCAAACCCCGCGCCTGGGCAAGCGCTTTCATGGTCTTCCGGAGCCTTTGGCAGGTTTAATATCATGCAAAGAAAGTAAATCTGTGGTTTACAAAAGCACACGGTAAATAAACCGTCATGAGAGGGCGGGCAGGCGGTTTAGGGCGTTGCGCATGGCGTCGGGCGAGGTGTGGACGTAGGAGCGGTCGACCGACACGGAATCGTGACCGAGCAGCTCCATGGCGAGGCTCTCCGATACCCCGGCGTCGCGCAGCCAGGTGGCTGCGGCGTGGCGCAGGCTGTGGAAGGTCAGCGGGTTGACCTCACGCGACACGTCGCCCTTCTTCTCGCGCTTCTTGTTGTTGGGCTTTGCGGCACACAGGCCGGCCGTGACCATCAGCCGCGTGAAATCCTTCGAGACGAGACCGATGCCGTGCTTGTTCTTCAGGTCGTATGCTCTCGGGTGCAGCAGAGCGGTGGGAGTGCCGCGCTTCAGGGTGAGAATGTGGGCCCAGAGCGTATCGCACGCGGGTATCGCCATGCGCCGGCTAGTCTTCTCGGTCTTGAACAGGATCTCCTTGCGCGCGAAGTCGATCTGCGACCAGGTGAGCGTCACGAGGTCGCCCAGCCGTTGACCGGTGTAGAGCGCGGACAGGATCAGCGGGCGCCACAAAATCCTTTACCGGCTGACGTTCGGCTCGTCAGCCTCCCGGCCGGATGGTATGCTGAGAACCATGCGTGACACCGGGCTCCAGCGCGAAACCCGAAAATCAGGCCGGCGCCTCCTACGGGAGGCCTCCCTGCTCCTGTTGTTCGCGCCGTGCGCGGCGCCCGCCTCCGATCCGGCCGTGGCCGAGTGGTCGGACGGCGCGGCACGCGCCGGTGAGGTGCGCGTGATCGGGTCGCGGCCGCTGACCCTGGTCCCGCTCGGCGAATCCGTCCCGCGCCGCTATCCCCTGGAGGACCTGCTCCGGATCGAGCAGCAGACCGAGACGGCCGGCATGGAGCGCCCGTGGGTTTTCAAGGAGGCCGGCCGGCCGGAAAAGGTGCGGCTCGAGGGCGCGTATCCGCTCCTCAACTTCCGGACCTGCCTGACCCTGAGCAACGGCTCCATGGTGACCGGCCATGTGATCTCGCTGGCCCTGACCCTCGACACCGGAAACGGACGCGAAAAAATCTTCCTGCAACGCCAGATCCGGGGCGCGAAGGGACAGCGCCTGGAGGATGTGGCCTATCTGCGCTCCCTGCGTCTGCTGGACCGCGCGCCCGCGGCCGGGGGCGGGACGCTCCGCGGCCGGGTCGCGGGATGCGGACCGCTCCTCTCCGTCACCGCGCTCGACACGCGCCGCGAAGGGGTGCTCGCCGCGCGGCTCACCGCCCCTGACCGCTTCGACTTCGGCACCCTGCTGCCCGGCGAGTATGACGTGTGCGTCCTCACCGCGACGCACGCGCTGTTCGGCCTCTCGGACGCGGTCCCGCCGGGAGCGCGCGGCGAGCCTGTGCAAGCCGGTGATCTGGAGGCGGTGCGGCGGGTCTTTCCGCTGGCCGACGATTTCTTCAACGACCGCTGGGTCCTGGCGCTGCGCGGTAACCGCGCCTGCGCCTCCGCGCTGGTCTACAAACGCCGGGCCGACTACTACGAGGCCGAGCGCTGGACGCCCGGCGGGTTCCTGTGGCATCTGGAGGTGTGGCGCTGGCACCGGGCCGGCGACGAGTGGAAGGTGGACCGCCGCCACATCCTCATCCGCCACAAACAGAAGGGCGGCGAGGCGAACCGCCTGCTCGTGGCAAGCCCGCTGCTGGAAGCAGTGCGGCCCGGAAACGATCTCGATCTGCGTTTCGACGGGGAGAAGCGTGATGTCTGGCGTGCTGTCCGCGACCTTAACTAAAGCCGTTTTGTACCGGCGCGTGAGCCTCACCCTGCGGGCCCTGCTCGTGGCGGGCGCCGGCGCGTCCGTCGCGCTCTGCGCGCTCTTCGCGGCCGACAATCTGGTGAACCTCTCCGTTCCGGTCCGCACCGCGTTCGGCCTGGCGTTTCTCCTTGCGGGCGGGACGGGCCTTGTCCGGCTCTACTGGCGCGTCTGGCGCGCGCCGATCCCGGTCCACCGCGTCGCCGTCTATCTGGAACAGCGTTACGGCATCGCGGACAACCGCCTCATCAATGCGGTCCGGTTCGCGCAGGACGAATCGCTGCCCGCGCCGCTCCTGGCCTCCTTCACCGCAGCGGCGGAGCGCACCTGCGCCACGCTGGACCTCCGCCGCATCTGGCAGCACGCCCGCCTGCGGCAGGCGCTTCAACTCAGCGGCGCCTGCCTGCTGCTAACGCTCGCGTACGTGATCCCCTTCCGCGCCCATGCCCGGAACGCCCTGCTGCGCTTTCTCCACCCCGACACCGCGCCGGACCCGCTGGCCTTCACCCAGTTCGCCGTTTCCCCGGGCGACACCGAAAGGCCGGAAGGGGGCGCGTGCGCCATTCTGGCCCGCGCCACCCGGAACGGGAAGCCCGCCGCCCGGCTCGACATCGTGGTCGACGACGGCCGGGGCGCCTTGCTCTACCCCATGCGCACCACGCCCGGGGGCATGGCCTTCGACCTGCGCGACCTGACGCGCGACACGCGCTATGCGATCCGCAGCGGCCGCGACAGCAGCCGCTGGCACACCGTGCGCGTGCGGCGCCGACCCAAACCGGAGACCCTCACGGTCACGGTGACGCCCCCCGCATACACCGGCGCGAAACCCTGGTCCCTGAATGCCGACGCGCGCGAGTCCGGCATCCTGAACGGCTCGCGCATCGCGATCCGTTCGGGCGTCCCCGCCGCGCGGAACCCGCTTTTCCGCCTGGACGGCGCGACGCACGCCGCGCCGGACTTCGCTTTTGTCCTGCAGGCCGACTGCGCCGTGACGCTCGACCTCACCGACGCGCGCGGCATGACGCATCCGGCGGTCTGGTCCTGCCGGTTCACCCGCGTCAACGACCGGCCGCCCGAGGTCCGGTTCCTGAACCGCGATCTGAATGTGCGCGCGGGCTTCGGCGACTCCCTCACCCTCTCGCTCGAATGGCAGGATGATTACGGCGTGACGGCTCTGGAACTCTACACACTGCACGAACAGCGCGAAGTCCCGCTCAAGCGGCTGACCTTCCGCGAGGTCCGGCGCACACGCGCCGATGTCTGCGCGCTGCCCGTCACGCGCGAGATGTTCGCGCCGAACGCCCGGTACCGGATCCGGGCGCGCGTGCTGGACAATCACCTGCCGCCGCAGGCGGGCATCACCGCCACGCCGGTGACCCTGCACGTCGGCGATCCCGGGCCCGCGGCTGTGACCGGCGACCCCAACGATCCGCATGTGCGCCTTTTCGGCACGCTGACCGAGGCCCTCGAACTGCAGAAACCGCTGCGCGACTGGGTGGCCGCACGCATCGGGGCCGACCGGCGCGAGCGTGTGACCCCGGTGTTGCGCGCGCGCCAGGAGGCCGTGCACCAACGCATCCTGCTCGGGGCCTCACTCGCGACCGACCTCCTGCGCCAGCGCCAGATCCGGAAAACCCTAGCCGACCGGATCGCCGAGCTTGTGACCGCACACTCCGAACCGCTGGTCAGCCGGATTCCGGCGCTCGCGGACCTGCCCGACGCCCCGCGGCAGGCGGCCCTCAACACCTTGGTGCTGCGGCAGACCGACCTGATCGGCGCCCTCCAACGCATTCTGGGCCTGATCAGCCAGGAGAAGGCGGAGGCGGAACTTGCCGCCCGGAAGCTGGAGACCGCGCAACAGGAACAGAAGATGCCGGAACGGCTGGAGGCCCTGAAAAAGGGGCTGGAGGCATTCCAGGAAGCGGAGCGCAAGCTGCTGACCGGACTCGAAGCCATCGACCCGCGCGAACCCGAAGACTGGACCGAGGAGGAGGAGAAACTGCTGGGGGATCTGGCCGCGAAACGGCAGGATTTCGCCGCGTTCCTGCAAGCCGCGTTCAACGACCTTTCCAAAGTCGAGAACCAGGATTTCTCGAATTCGATCCTGGCGGACGAACTGGTCGAGATGATCGAGGAGCTGCAGAAATCCGGTGCGGCGCTGGAGCGCAAACACATCGAGATCGCCACGGTCAACGAAGAGCTGCTGGGCCAGCAGGCGGAAAGCATCACCGCCAATCTGGAACGCTGGCTGGCGGACGCCAAGGATTTCATCAAATGGAACGGCGAGGAGGGCGGGGTCTTCCCGGATGTGCCGCTGCAGGACCTGCCCGAAGAGCTGACCGATATCCTCGGCGAACTGATTGACGATCTCGCCGACATGAGCGATGTCGAGGATTCGACCGGTTCCTCGCTCAGCGCGATGGACGACGGTCTCGGGTGGGGCGTGAGCGACGGCAACATGGACAACATGTCCGCGCGGGGCATCACCGGCAACGTGATGCCCAACAACAACGAGGTGGGCGGGCGTTCGGGGGAGGGCCGTTCCGGCAAATCGGCCGGCCAGTTTGTGGAAAAGGAGGCCACCGGCAAAGGCGGCCGCAACACGCCGACCCGGCTCGTGCAGTCGCCTTTCGAAAAGGGAACGGTGCGCGACCATTCGAAAGACCCGCAGGGCGGCGCCACCGGCGGCGGCAAGCAGTCCGGTCTCGGCGGCGAGGGCCTGCGCGGCATCACCCCGGACCGGAAACCGGACACGGGGCAGCGCCTGCCGGGCCAGCAGGCCGAACTCAGGCAACGGGCCGAGGCCCTGCTGCGTGAGATGACCACACGCAACCTTCCCTCCAGTGACTTGGAGGAGGCGATCCGCCGGATGGCGCTGCTGGAGGGTGTCTCCCCCTCGGCCGGGCAGGGGTTGCGCGTCAAACAGCTTCAAAACGCGGCGCTGGCCTCGCTGAAAGACGCGCGGCAGGTCCTGCGCGCCGATGCCGAAGGCGGCAGCGAAATCCGCGCGGCATCCGCGAAACCCCTCTCGGCCATCCGGTACCAGGGCGACGAGCCCACCCCCGGCGGATACGAGGAGAGTGTGGACGCTTACTTCCGGGCTCTGGCGGAACCGGACAATGGAGAATGACCGCACATGATCCCCCCCTCCCCACCCTCCCTGTTTCCGCGCGCCCTGCCGCTTCTCCTGCTTTTCCTTTCCGGCTCCGCGACAGCGCGGGACGAAAACAACCTCGTGCCGAACGGCAGCCTGGACGAGGGCCGGGAGAGCGCCGCACACTGGGAACGCGCCAACGGGCTCACCACCTTTTATGAGACCGAGCCGGGGCGCGGACGCATCGTCCGCATGGACACGGGGGTCGAGCGCAAACAGGCGCTGGCGTGGCAGCAGGCGTTTCAGGAGGATCCGTCGCGTCCCCCGCCCGCCAAAACGCCGATCGCCCCGGACAGTTACGCCAGCATCGGCGGCAATGAGGGCGTGATGCTGGACTCGGCGCTCATTCCCTGCGTGCCCGGACAGGCCTACCGGCTGAGCGCCGACGTGAAAGGGGTCGGCAAGCCGTTCATCTGGATCAAGGGGTTTCTCTGGCATCCCGCGCGCCAAACCTGGGTGGACGGGTATCAGACCCGACTCGAGCCGGATCAAATCAGCACGTCAGTCTGGCGCACCTGCTCCATCGGGTTCCATCCCACCGCGAAATCGCCCCGCATCGCGAAATTCAAGGTCCGCCTCTATGCCTATTGGCCCAACGGCCTCTATTTTTTCGACAACATCCGGGTGGAGGCAATTTCGGACGAGGCGTTCGCCGAACATGTCCGGCAGCGTGACCGCGCCCCCTGAAGCGGCTTGCGGCGGGGACAGACCCGAATGGCGCGGCACCAGAACCTTGCGGGGGCATCGGGATGACGCCGTTCTCCCATAACGGCGGCGCGAGCGTCACCCCGCATCACTCTCCGGCACAGACGCCGGCCATCAACCCCACCCTCCGTGATTTCTTCATTTGGCGAGTTCCTTGATCATCTCGCGTTTGGCGTATTCGTTCCAATGTTCGTGCCAATCGCCGTGCGGAAAAGCTTGCACCATCCACACGAGGGCGCGTTTGTTCGCACGGCTGAAATAGAATTCGGTCATCATCGCACCGTCCTTCCGCCAGTCGCCGTTGCGCTGCGGATTACAGCCGAGGCCGCGCCTTGCCGACAGTTCCACACCCTCTTCCGACACGATGCGTTTTCCGTCGAAAACACCGCCGGCAATGATCATCCGGGCGAACTTTGCGATGTCGGCCGGAGAGGAGAAGAGTCCGCCGCCCGCTTCCGCGTAGTACCGCTCGATCGGCCACGTGTAGTAGTTCCGGAGAGAGTGCCACGGGCAAAACCGGAACTCGTGCGGTTTCACGAACCGGTAGGGCCGGGCAAGACGGGCGTGCTGTTCCTTCGTCAGACAGAACGTGGAGTCCTTCATGCCGAGCGGATTGAAGATGCGCTCCCGCACGAAATCCCCGAACGTCTTCCCCGTCACGATCTCCACGACACGCGCCGCGGCATTGATACCCATATTCGAATAGCGCGTGCTCGTCCCGGGCTGGTAGGTGAGCGGGATCTGCGTGTAGAGGCTCACGGCGTCCTTGAGCGGCAGGCGGCCGTGGTGGTCCGACTCCGCGGCCGTCGTGAGGTAGCGGAAACCCGCCGTGTGCCGGAGACACTGCTCGATCGTGATCGGCGTTGTGAGCGGTTCCAGGCGGGAGACGCCGTTCGTGTCCGCCGGCGTCTCCACGCGCATCTTCGCGAACTCGGGGATGTGCTTCGAAACGGGGTCCGCAATGTTGAGTTTGCCGTCGTCCTGCGCGATCATGACCGCAATTCCGGTCACGTATTTCGTCATGGAGGCGACCCAGAACATCGTGTCCCCGGTCATCGGCCGCCCGGTCTCAATATCGGCCTTCCCGGCCTTCCAGCATTTCTCGACACCGTCCGGAGAGACAATCAACGCCACCGCCCCGGCGAGGAGGCCGCGGTCGACAAAGGCGTCGAGTTTGCCTTGGCCGTCCGTTCCCTCAGGAAACGTTATGACCTTCTTGAATTTTCCGTCACCGAGCGAATCGGTCACGGAAATCGGAGCAGCCCCCCAGACGGCAAACGCCGCGAGAACACAGGCAATAAGAGTTAATTCTTTCATTAGCACGGTGTCCTCTCCAACGCGGGCTTCGCCCGCAACCCAACAGAATCAACGCTCAACGCCCAACGTTCAACATTCAACGCTCACGTAAAACCACGCGAGGTCCGGCCGTTGTCCGTAACTTTTCCCCTTGCGCGTTGAGCGTTGGAAGTTGAGCGTTCAAACAACTTGTTTTCCATAGCTGTTGTTGGTTTGTAAGGTACCTAGCTGACAGACTGCGTGAGCGGGCAGCCGGGTTCCGCGGCCAGGTAATCGCCGGTGGCGGCGTAGGCGCGGGCGCGGCAGCCGCCGCATTCGCCGCGGAACGCGCACTGTCCGCACGCGCCGCCGTAGCGTTCGGGCTGGGCGAGATCGCGGAAGACCGCGGAACGCTCATAGGCGCGCCTGAAATCAAACCCCTCGGCGCGCAGGTCGCCGCTGGGCACATCGAGGAAGCCGCACGGCTGCAGCACGCCCGTATGGGAGAGGAAGACGAACCCGCGGCCGCCCATGCAGCCTGCGGGCCGCGCGCCGGGTTCGCCCAGCGCGTGCCAGATGCGCACCGCCTGGGGCGCGCAGGTCTCGCGCACGCGGATCGGCCCCTGCCGGTCCATCTCAAACGCCCAGCCCAGCACCCGCTCCGTCTCGGCGGGCGAAAGCGAGAGGTCGCGCATCCCGGCGCCCCGGCCCACCGGGACCAGGAAAAAGAGGTCCAGCGTCCCGGCGCCCGCCGCGATCGCCCGCTCCCGGATCGCGGGCAGCGAATCGCGGTTGAGTTTCGAGACCGTGGTGTTGACCTGAAAGGGCATGCCGACCGCGGCCGCGACGTCCATGGCGCGGCACACGTGATCGAACGCGCCCTCCACCCCGCGGAAGGCGTCGTGTTCCGGGGCCGTGGCGCCGTCCAAACTGAAACTGCACGCCGCGACCCCGGCGGTTTTCAGCGCGGCAAGCGCCTCGCGCGTGACCAGCATGCCGCACGGCGCCATGACCGACCGCAGCCCGCGTTCGGACGCGCCGCGCACCAGTTCGAGAATATCCGGACGGCACATCGGTTCGCCGCCGGTCCAGATGATCATGGGCCGTCCGAAGGCCGCCAGGCTGTCGAGCACCCGCAGGCACTCGGCCGTCGTCAGCTCGCCCTCATAGGCGCGGTCCAGCGCCCCGGCGCGGCAGTGACGGCAGGCCAGCGGGCAGCGCCGCGTAACTTCCCAGGCCACCACACGCGGCCCGGCACCGCGCGCCGCCTCCCCTGCCCCGCGCGTGGCGCGCGCGTTCACGCGCCGCCCCCCTGGGCGATTTCGTCATCCGTGAGGTAGCAGGCCGGATCCACACCCCACAGTTCCCCGGTGGCGGCCTCGGCGCGCGCCCGGAAGTTGCCGCCGCACACGTCGAGGAAACGGCAGGTCGCGCACCGGCCGGTGACATGCCGCTTCTTTTCGCGCAGCAGCGCCAGCAGACTGCCCGGCGCGGGCCGGCCCCAGATCTCGCTGAAGGGGCGTTCGCGCACGCTGCCGACCGGACGGTTGCGCCAGAACTGGTCGGGGTAGACCGTGCCGTCCCAACTGATGCAGGCCAGCCCGTGCCCGGTGCTGTTGCCGCCGTTCATGCGCAACAAGGCCATGACATCCCCGGCGCGCGGGTTCTTTTCGCGCACCATGCGCAGATAGAGATAGGGTCCGTCGCAGTGGTTGTCCACCGTGAGCACCTCCGCCGGAAAACCCCGCTCGTGCAGGCGTGCCGTACGGTCGATGATCCGGTCCAGCGCGGCGCGGCGCACGTCCGGCGGCAGATCCTGGCCGGCGATCTCCGCGCCGCGGCCGCAGTACACCAGATGGTAGAGGCAGATGCGGGGGATGCGCTCGGCCTCCATGAGGTCGAAAATCGCGGGGATCTCGTCGACGTTGTCGCGGGTCAGGGTCACGCGCAGCCCGACTTTGACCTGCGCGTCGCGGCAGAGCCGGATCCCCTCCAGCGACCTCCGGAACGCCCCCGGACAGGCGCGGAACCGGTCGTGGACCGCCTCCATGCCGTCGAGGCTGATCCCGACATAAGAAACCCCGATCCCGCGGATCTCGGCCGCGAGCCGCGCGTCGATCAGCGTCCCGTTGGTGGAGAACACCACGCGCAGTCCCTTGGCCGCGGCGTGGCGCGCCAGCGTCAGGATATCGGGACGGATGAACGGTTCGCCGCCGGAGAAAAGCAGGACCGGGCAGCCGAACGCCGCCAGATCGTCGATGACTCCCAGCGCCTCCTCCGTGGACAACTCCTGCGGCGTCTCCCCGGTGGCGGCGTAACAGTGCGTGCAGCGCAGGTTGCAGCGGGCCGTGACGTTCCAGACCACCACCGGTTTCTTGTCCGACGAAAATTGCAGCAAATGACTCGGCAGACGCGCCGACTGCCTCCCATACCGCAACGGGTCCGAAACCTCCACTTTCCCCAGATACAGTTTTGAAATGCCGATCATGTGATTTTGTCTGTTTCCCGTCTTCCCGCATAGTCCGCAGCGGGAGAGATGAATGTAGCAGGAAGGAGTGCGGCGGGAAAGCGAGAAACGGCCTGACATCCGCCTGCGGAGAGGCTATGCTGTCTTTTTTTCATCCCGGCGAGGTTCCTATGGCCTTTGACAGCGGCAGCGTGAGTTTCCGTCTCTTCTATCTCCAGCAGACGTACGATTCGGCGTTGCTGGACCGGTTCGCGCAAAAAGCGGCCCCGCCGGTCAGCAGTCTCAACCGCGATCCGATCACGGGATGGGTCACCGGCCGCCACCTGTTTGACCGCGAACTGACAGACGAGTCCTGTCTGATCGGCCCCTACCTGCACGTGCAACTCCTGCGCGCGGAACGGAAAGTGCCGGCCTCGCTGTTGCGCGCCCATCTGAGGATGGAGGAGGATCTCGAACGGCGCGCGCGCGGCACCCCTTTCCTGCCCCGGGCGGCCAAAACCGAGATCCGACAGCGCGTCACCGAAGCGCTGCTGCCGACCATGCCGCCCACACTCGGCAGCATCCCGGTGGTGGTGGATCTCCGCAATAACCTGCTGTTGGCGGCCGCGCTTTCCGACAGGCAGATCGACACCCTCTCGCCCGCTTTCCGCGAGACGGCCGGCACGCTGCCGATCCTGCTCACTCCGGAAACCGCTGCCCTGCGGCGCAGACAGATCAACGCGAACGATCTCGCGCCCGTGAGTTTCTCGCCCGACACAGGCCTCGAACCGCCGCACGAGTCTTCGCTGGGCATGGACTTCCTGACCTGGCTCTGGTTCGTCTGGGAAAAGGAGGGCGGGGTATATCATCTGCCCGACAGCCGCGAATTCGGCATCATGCTGGAGGGCCCCGTCACCTTCTTCCGCGAGGGGCAGGGCGCGCACGAGGCGCTGCTGCGCAAGGGCACGCCGCTCAACAGCCGCGAGGCGGGCGCGGCGCTCGTGTGCGGAAAAAAGATCCGGCGCGTCAAGTTCGTCATGGCCTGCGGCGACGAAACGTACGCCGCCACGCTGGACGCCGATTTCGCGGTGCGCGGCCTCAAGCTGCCCGCAGGCGAACAGAACGAGCCGGCGGGGATTTTTGAGGAGCGCATGCTGTTCATCGAAACCTTCTGGAGCGCGTGGCTTTCGCTTTTTGACCGCTTTCTCGACCTGCGGGGGGATGCGCGGCAGTGGTCGCACACCCTCGACGCCATGCGCCAGTGGATCGCCCGGATCGGGTTGCTGCCCACAGAATGAGACAGACCCTCCCTCATGTGAAACCGGCCTCGCCGGCCGCTTCAGCCACATCGTGACCCGTCTTACGTTATCGGATGAACCGGATGAAACAGGTGCCTTATTCCGATCTGACCTCCTACTACGTGGAGCGTGCCGACCGCCGCGTCGTGGATTTGCGGACTTTCGGCATCGAGGAAGGCGTCGCGCTCGGACGCTCCGTCTACCGCCGCGCGTATCCCCCGCTGCCCGAACACCGCCATTTCGGCGTGGCAGAGCTCGCTTTTCTGGAAACAGGGCTCCAGCCCTACCGTGTCGGCAACCGCCGTTTCACGCTCGCGGGCGGCGAAGGGTTGCTGATCCCGCCTGACATGCCGCACAGTTCGGACGGGCAACCCTCCTATCCCGGCAAGCGCTTCTGGCTGCAGTTCCGCCTGCCCCGCAAAGGGAGCGCCCGCTGGATGGGGCTCACATCCGCCGAAACCGCCCCGCTGATCGCCCTGCTCCGCGCCCCCCTCAAGGTCAGCACCGCCTGGCCGGCCGATTTCGTCAAGCGGATCCACGCGCTCTTCCGCCTGATCGACCGGCCCGCCTCTCCCGCGCGCACGGCGATGCTGCGCGTCGCGCTGCTGGCGCTGCTCTTCGAGCTTCTGGACCTGAACTCGCCGGCCCCGTCCCGCGGCAACCCAGCGCGCGTGAAGAAAGCGGCCGATTGGGCCGAGGCGCGTCTGGCCGAACCGCTGACCATCGGACAACTCGCCGCCCAGGCCGGATTGTCGGTCTCCAGTTTCAAGCATGTGTTCCGGGAACACATGGGCATCACGCCTCACGCCTACCTGTTGCGCAAACGCATCGACCGCGCGCGCCAACTTTTGGGCGCGGGCCAAGGCACGGTTACGGAGATCGCCTTCGCCTGCGGCTTCAGTTCGTCGCAATACTTCGCCACCGCCTTCAAACGGATCGTGGGCATCACACCCAACGATATGCTCACGAAACGGGCGGTTCCGCTGCCCTCGGGCGCGGACGGGCAGTAAAGCCTTCACCCGAACCGGATCCGCGGCACCAGCCTCAGCAACGCCACCGTCGCCGTCAACGCTACCGCACCCAGAGCCAGCGCATATCCCCCTTTGCCGTACAGGCCGTAGCCGATCGCGAACAGCAGCCCCCACACCGCCGCACACCCCAACAGCATGCAGAGCAGGCCGAGCGGCAGATCCGACCGCCCGTCGCGCGCGTCCACCGGTTCGCCGCGCGCCGCGGCCCAGCGCTCGACCGCCCGCCACCCCGGCCCGCCCGCGCGGATCCGCCGGCAGAACGCCGCCAGCACCGGCATGGGCTCGGGCGGCGTCAGTCCGGTCACCGTCAGCCAGCCGGCCGTGGTGACCGCGATGCCGATCACCAGCTTCCACCCGGGATACGCCATGATCCGCAACCAACCGGCCTCGCGCAGGGCGGCCTCGATCCCCAGCGGTTCCGCGACGCAGGTGAACAAAACCGCCACCGCAAAAGAGATCACCATGGCCGCGATCTCGCTGTAGGCGTTGATCCGCCACCAGAACCAGCGCAGAATGTAAAGGAGCCCCGTACCGGCCCCCACCTGCAGGAGCACGTCAAACGCGCCTTTGGCCCCCTGCAGCAGCAGCGCCATGCCGCTGCCCGCGACCAGCAGCAGCACGGTCGCCCCCCGCGCCACACGCACCTGCTGGCGCGGGGTCGCGCCGGGTTTCAGAAACCGCAGATAGAAATCGTTGACCACATACGAGGCCCCCCAGTTCACGTGCGTTGCCACGGTGGACATGTGCGCCGCGATGAGCGAGGCCACCACCAGCCCCAGCAGTCCGGCCGGCAGCCGCGCGATCATGCCGGGATAGGCGATGTCGTCCCGCAGAAACGCGTCCGGCACTTGTGGGAAGGCCCGGGCCAGCGCGCCGTGCCCGCGCGCGGCGGCGGTGTGGACGCGCACGTCCTGTCGCTGCTCCGGCGTGAGCGCGGCGTCCGACGCCTGATAGGCCCGCACCAGCGCGGCATGCTCCGACAGCCAGGCTCCGGCCTGCGCCCGCTGCGCCGGCGTCTCTTTCGGCAGCACGACCAGTGAGAGCAGCGCCACCAGAATCCACGGCCAGGTGCGCACCGCGTAGTGCATGAAATTAAAGAGCAGCGTCGCGCCGATCGCGTGCCGCTCGTTCTTTGCCGCGAGCATCCGCTGCGCGATGTATCCCCCGCCCCCCGGTTCCGCGCCCGGATACCAGACGTTCCACCACTGCACGGCCAGCGGCAGAACCAGGACCGTCACGAACAGCGACAGGTCGCCGCCCTCGACCGCCGGGAAAAACGCCAGCTTCTCCGCCGGCACGCGCGCCATCAGCCCGGCGAGCGACGTTACCCCGGCACCCCCGATGTCCGCGCGGATCAGATACACCGCCGCCAGAATCGCGCCGCCCAAGGCGATGCTGTACTGATAGAAATCGGCCCAGATCGATCCGGTCAGCCCACCGAAGGTCGCATAGATGCCGACCCCCGCGCCCGCCCAGACCAGGGTCTCGACTGCCGACAGCCCGAAGATCACCTGCCCGATCTTGATCGCCGCCAGCGACCCGATCCCGAGCGAGATCACATTGAAGAACACCCCCAAGTAGAGCGCGCGGAAGCCGCGCAGCACCGCCGCGGGCCGGCCGCTGTAGCGCAACTCGTAAAAGCCCAGATCCGTATCGAGCGCCGAACGCCGCCAGAGTTTCGCGTACACGAAGACCGTCAGCATGCCGGTGAGCAGAAACGCCCACCACACCCAGTTCCCGGCCACGCCGTCGTTGCGCACAATGTCCGTGATCAGGTTCGGCGTGCCGCAAGAGAAGGTGCAGGCCACCATCGAGATGCCGAGCAGCCACCACGGCATACTGCGTCCCGAAAGGAAATAGTCGGACGCGCTGCGGTTCGCGCGCCGCGCGGCCGCCGCGCCGACTCCCACCACCGAAAGCAAAAACCCGATAATGATGACGCTATCCAGCATCGCAAGTTTCAACATGCCCAAACTCCCTGCCCTTACCTATAACGTGAGCGGTGAACGTTGAAAGTTGGGCGTTGCGCGTTCAAGTCACCCCTTCGTTTTTGCCCGCCCCAACGGGCGGCGGGCTTGCCTACTGCCCCTGGCCGCGCTCTCCCTTTCCCCCGTCCTGGCTCCGGGTGTACGGGCACGCCATCGCACAGACCTCAAAATTGCACGGCCGGTACTTCGGGATCGGCGGCTGTTGCCGCAACCCTTCCGCCAGCGCCCCGGGCGTGATCGTCTCCGGCGGCGGCAGATTCAGTTTCCAGCCGACAAACCCGCATCCTTCGTCCGCGATCAGAGAGTACCGCTTCGCCCAATCGCAGCGCAACGTCTTAATCTTCAGGAACGTGTCGCGCACGCCCTCGGCCTCAACCGTCACCCCGCCGCCGAACGCCCGCGTGGCGCACGCCGCCGCGCAGCGCTCGCCGCAGACCGCACAGCGGTCAGGGACCGCGCCCGCCTGCAGGCCGTCCTCGCGCAGCTCGCGGTCCACGACCACCGCCATGTGGCGGACGTTGGTGCCGAACCGGGGATTCACGAGGAAGCCCGCCTTCGCGAAGCGTCCCAAACCCGCGGCCCACGCCTCGAAACGGTTGGAAAACAGGTCCGGGATCGCGCCGCGCGGGCTGGCGGTTTGGGAGCCGGTGTCGAGCAGGTCGGTGCTGCACACCGCCTTCACCCCCTGCCGCGACAGCCAGAGGCCCAACCGCAGCGCGATGCGCCGCAGGCTATTCAGATTCTCGTACAGCGCGAACGCGTACGGGCCTACGGCTTCGGCCGGCGGCCGTGCCGTGACCTCGACCGAACCGCGCGGCAGGGCCACGCCGAAGACCAACACCGACTTGCCGTGCTTCAGCAATTCCGCCGGATCCGGCACATGACGCTTGCGGACGGTAATTTGCGGCTCGTAGGGCGTGAAGATCTGCGACGTGTCTTTCGCGTCCAGCATCTCCTCGCCCTCGAACGCAAGCCGCGCCTGTTGCGCCACGCCTTGCAGCCGCCCGACGGACGTGACCCCGCACACGTCCGCGCCCAGACGCCTGGCCTCAGCCTTGAGCGCCGCTGTGAAATCGTCCGCACGCTCCGCATCCGGCATACGAAACGTCAGGCCCGTGGACGGCAGTTCCGCATCCGTCAGCACGGTATAGGTGAAAAGCGTCTGCCCTTCCGACACGCCCGAGACGGCCCGGGCCACGTCGCGCTCCTTGAGTTCGGTACCGCCGGTCGCCGAATAGCCCGCCCGCTCCAATTCGCGCGAAACATCGTAGCCGGTCTGCAGAACCAGCTTCTCGGCGGTTTCGCGCAGTCCCCCCGCCGTCAGCGTGATCTCAAGCGCCAGCTCCTTGTCCACATCGGCCGCGTCCCGCACAAGCTCGCTGTCAGCGGCCAGGCAGACCACCACCGCGCTTTTGGCGCCCGGCAGATAGGCCTTCGAGTCCGCGACCTTCACTCCCGCGGCACGCAGCTCCGCCACCGGCACGGCGAGGATGCAGGACGCGCCATGCGCCTGTGTCAGCGCCCGCACCTTTTCGAAGAAACCGCACGGCAGCAGCCCCGGCTGCGGCATTGCGTCGCGTTTGCGACGCGGGCTTTTGCAGTACGCCTTATCGAAATAACGCCGCGCCTTGGGCACGCACGCCTTGAGGCAGCACCCCATCTCGCCGCCGCGCCGCCCGTGGCGCCTCACGTTTTCGAGGATCACCGCCTCGTCCACCTTTTCCGGGATCTCCAAATCCAGATCGAGATCGAAATGCTCACCCCACGCGCAGCGCCAGAGGTTCTTCCTCGCGTACCGGTACACCTTGCCTTCGATCTCCACCTCGTTCCAGCCGTCGAGCTCCTTTGTCAGCGCGGCGGTCGGGCACGCCTTTCGGCACAGCATGCACTGGTCGCAGACCGAGCCCGGCTCGACCAGCGGCGAGGGCGTGAGCGCGGCGTCGGTGATCACGGAGACAAAGCGCTGGCGCGCGCCGAACTCCGGCGTGACGGCCAGTCCCGAGTAACCGAATTCGGCGAGTCCTGCCGCCACGGACGCATGCAGGTGCGACATGTCCGGCGCGAAATGCTCCTTCAGCCCCTTGTACCCTTTGTAGCGCCAGATGTTGGAGGAGACGATCGGCACCGCCTTGTGCCCGAGGGTTTCGAGGAACCGGCCCAACCGGTAGCTCATCTCATCGAGCCGCATATTCATGGCGTACTGGATGCGGTACGGCCCGATCTGCTGCGGATGCTCCTCGCCGCCCAGCTCGACCGCCGCGTCGGGATGGTGCACGGCCATCACGACCACCGACCGCGCCGTCGGCAGGATACCCTGCGGGCTCATCATCCGCGGCGCGCCGCGGAAGCGTTCGATGTTCGCCACACCCACCAGATCCGCGTTCAGCTCCTCCAGGGCGAAGCGCCGTACCTGCGCCGTCAGCGCATGCGCAGCATCCGGATCCGCCTTTTGTTCCTGGTTCCTCATTCCACGATTTCCTTCGCCTGGCGCGCGAGCCTTGCGATGACCGCGCGGAAAGCCTCGGGCGAGCGGTCCGCGCGCGGCGCCATGTCGGCGAGCGGCTTCGCATAAAACCTGTCGACCACCGCTTGCATCGGCAAAGCCTTCGCGGGCTTCATCGGCGGATTGCGGTCACCCCCGGCGACGCGCTCGCCCACCCATTGCGTGTAGAGCGCGAGCTGCGGCAGATAGTAGTCGTCGAACAGCTCATAGATATAGGTTCGGCAGTACCCGTTCTCGGCGTTACCCTTGAGCGTCTGCTCGAAACAGGGGTTGACGGGATGGACGGCGCGCAGCTTGGCCATGGAGGCGTTCATCGAATAATCGTCATGCAAGGCCAGCACATCACGCAACGTCGTGAGCAGCGCGGTGCACCGTTCCCCCGCGGCCGTCACGGCACCAGCCTCGGCCTTGCCCTGTTTCCAGTCGCTCTGCACGATGATGTAGCGGCAGAGCGCCACTGTGAAGAGGCGCCCCGCGACGGTACGCGCCAGATCGATCGCGTCGCGGTCCACGCGCCCGTCCCCCGTACCGAAGGGAAGTTCCCCCAGACAGGCGAACAAGGCCGGGAGACCCGTCCTCTTCGCCCGCGTTTTTTCGCAGGTCGCCCGCAAGGCGTCCGCCCGCGCCGCCGTGGCCTCACGCTGGGCGATGCCCGCCAGATGGCGGAAATCCATGGACAGTTCACGGTGCAAGGTGATCACCGGCAGGGCCGCGCGCCACGCCGCGAGCATCGGCTCCGCCGCCGCCGGATAGCGGTCGCGGCAGAAGGCAGGCAGCAGCGCTTCGGGTGTCGGGGTCTCCGGCCTCCAGGCGTTCCGGGTGAAATACTCCAGGATCAGACTGTCGCTGTGAGCGTTCTCCGGCCAGTAGACGAACCCTTTGCACAGCGGGTCCGCCGCGGCGACCGGCAGCCGCTCCCGGAGCAGGTCATAGTTGCCACGCAATTCGTTTTCCGATTGGAAGGCATGAAAAATGCCGAAGATCCAGGGAAATTTCCCGACCACACCCCACTGGGTGAAGTCAGAACTGTTGGACCGCTGGGGCAAATCCGACGTGTAGTCGAAGATCAGGGTGTTCTCGGGGTTAAGCTGCCGCAGGAGCGCCGCCACCTCCTCCCCGCTCCAGCCGGGATAGTAAAAATCCCACGAGGCGATCAACAGGGGCGCCTGCGGGTACTGTTCCCGCACCTTCCCGATGATCCGCCGGTAGGCGTAGAGCTTGATCTCCAGATTGTCGTCGCGGTTGGTGTAGACCTGGCGCTCGGCCAGCCCGATGGTGTGGAACAGCTCGGGGCTCCCGTACTGTTCGAGATGCGCGCGGGTAAGCTTCCAATAGTTCTCGAGATTCGCGTCGTCCCGGATATCCCAGATGGCGCTGGTCGGGTTGCCCCGGTAGGCGCCGCCCGCCTGCGGGATGAAGGCCGGTTTGGCCTTTTCGAGAAACGCGTGCGGCGTGCGGCTGTACCAATGGGTCATGGTGCCGGTGTCCTCCGGATGCATGAGCCCGCGGTCGCGGGCGTAACGCAGGATGTGTTTGCGGAGCCCGCCGCGGTACTGGAGCGGCCACGCGCTCGTGCGGTCGTCATACGACCGCGCCACCGCCTCGGGCAGCGGCGCGTTGGTCGGCGGATAGGGCACGACATCCGGGAAGGCCTTCTGCCACACGTCGTCCATGCCGATGCGCAGCATGAAGAGGTTGAGGCGTTTTTTAAGGATCCAGTCGATCTCGCGCTCCCACTGCTCCGGCCCCCAGTGCTCAGCCTGAAAGCGGTCGAGGCTGCGGTGCGCGAAGTAGCGGATGCCGCGGTAGGCGAAACGCGGGTTCTCGAACACATCGAGTCCCGCCATGTCGAGGACAGGCCGCCGCGGCACCACGTCGCCGTCCCAGAACCAGCGGCAGCCGGCCCGGCGTTCGAAGAAATCATAGACGGCGTAGAGCGTGGCCCGGCCGTTGCCGCCCGCGAGAAAGAGATAGCGCCGGCCGCCGCGTCCGGCGGACCGGATCTGATAGGCGTCCGTATCCGCGCCGACCCGCAGCGGCGGGATGAGCCCCTCCTCCACCGCTGTGCGGCAGAACCGGTTCACCGTGTCCGGGCCGATCACGATCAGATCGGACCCGGCATCCGGCGCCGTCACGATCCCGAGCCGCACCCCGGTAACGGCCTCGTGATATTTCTGAAACTCCCGCGCGGCCACCGCATAGGCTTGCGGTGCGGCGGCCGGCTCGAGAATCGCCCAGCCGGCGGCCAAGGCCGTGCCTCCCGACATCACGCCGCACAACACGGCCCATCCCGCGAATCCGACAATACGCATGGCATCTCCTCCTGTATTACAATTTATATCATATCTTAGCCGCCACCCCCCCGCGTTTGATTACGTGACCGGTCTTTTTTCAAACATCCCGCATCGGCCGCGTAGCGGCGTGGAAAGCCGCCCCGTTTCACGAATTGAAAACCGGCTGTCGCTCTGATAGACTTTTTGCGCAACAAAGGATTCGCCATGAAATTACTGGACGGACGAGGGGGGGCGTCATCGCAGACCGCCCGGCTGACGGCAACGACGCTTTTTCTGTTGACCGGTTTTGCGGGGCTCGCCGTCCCGCGACTTTCCCGCGGCGCCGCGCGCGTCAGTGAGCTCGCGTTGGAGATGCCCACCTACGGATTCTCGGCGCCGAACCCGATTCCGGAACCGGAAACCGGGGTGGACCGTCAGCTCTGGCCGTACTTCACATTCGACGGTTACACGGCGGTTGCCTCACCGCGTTCCTGGACCTGCGTCCGGTTGGAAAACGACGCGATCATGGTAGAGGTCTTTCCGCAAATCGGCGGGAAAATCTGGGGTGCGCGGGACAAACAAACCGGCAAGGACTTCCTCTACCGCAACCGTGTCGTCAAGTTCCGCAACATCTCCACACGGGGGCCCTGGACCAGCGGGGGCATCGAGTTCAACTTCGGCATGCTCGGACATGCGCCGACCGCCTCGACCCCTGTGGATTACGCCATCCGCACGAACGCCGACGGTTCGGCGAGCTGTTTCGTCGGCGTGCTGGAACTCATCACACGCACCCGCTGGTGCGTCGAGATCCGCCTCGGCGCATCCGACCGGTTCTTCACCACGTTAACCACCTGGCACAACGCCTCCGGCCTGCCCCAACCCTGTTACCAGTGGATGAACGCCGCCTACCCGTGCGGCGGCCGGTACGTCTTCCCGGGCTCGGCCCGGCTCGAGCACGACGGCACGGCCGCGCCGTGGCCGCGGGACGTCTCCGGGCGGGATCTTTCCGTTTACACCAACAACGCCTTCGGCCCGTCGAAAAGTTACCACGTCGTCAACGGAGACACGGGGTTCTTCGGTGTCTGGTGGGAGGAGAACGGTTTCGGCTCCATGCACGAGGCCACCCGTTTCGACCGGCTCGGACGCAAACTCTGGATTTGGAGCCTGGCGCGTTCCGGTGCCATCTGGGAGGATCTCCTCACCGATGCGGACGGCCAGTATGTCGAGTTGCAGTCGGGCCGCTATTTCAACCAGCCGGCCCGCGGCAGTCACCTCACCCCGTTCAAATTCCCCTCCTTTCCCGCCGGCTCGACGATCACCTTCACCGAGCGCTGGTCGCCGGTGACGGATGCCCGGACACTGGAAACCCGTGCCGCGGAATCCGGCGCGGTCAACCGCCCGCTCGCGATGCCCGCCGGTTTCGACTGGGGCACGGTTTACGGCCAGACGCTCCTGGCGGAACAGAAAGTGAACATCAAGCACTACGCTTCGGCGGAGACGGCTTTGCGCGCCGCGCTCGCGAACGAGCCGCATTTCGTGCCCGCGCTGGTCTGCATGGCTGACCTGCTGCTCCATTGCGGCCGTTCCGCCGAAGCCCTCGCCTTCAGCGAGCGGGCGCTGGCCGTCGACGCCTATCATGACAAGGCGAACTATCTCAGCGGGATCGCCTTCGCGGAGCGCGGCGACCGCGCGAACGCCCTCGACCGGTTCGGCGCGGCCGCGCTGTCGCCGCTTTTCCGCAGCGCCGCCGTCACGCGGATCGCCGCGCTGGAGTGCGCCGCCGGGAGGCCAGACCGGATGCTGGAGGCGGCCGGGCGCGCGCTGGAGGCGAACCCTTTGGAGTTTTCCGCGCTGCACCTGCGACTCGTGGCCCTCCGCCTGTTGGGCCGGGAGGCCGAGCACCGGACGGCTTGCGCGGCGGCGCTCGAGCGCTTCCCGCTTTTCCATCCGGCGCGCTGCGAACAGGACCGCGCCGCCTTTGCCGCGGGGATCCGCTGCGAGTTGCCGCACGAGGAGATTCTCGAAACCGCACACCTGTACGCCGCGGCCGGCCTGTTCAACGAGGCCGCGGAGATTGCCGCGCTCGCACCCGGAAGTTTTCTCGCCGCCGTGACGCGCGCGTACTGGCTGTCGCGGGCCGGTGACGAGCCCGCCGCCCGGCGCGCGCTGGCCGACGCGGAGCGGGTTGACACCGCCTTCGCCTTCCCCTTCCGGCCGGAGACCCTCCCGGCCCTCGAATGGGCGCGCACGGGGTCCCCCTCCTGGAAACCGCGTTACGCGCTCGCCCTGCTCCTGCGCCATTTCGGCGACACCGACCGGGCGCGCGCCGTTTTGAACGAGACGGATGCCGATGACGTGCCCTTCCTGCTCTTCCGCGCGCGGCTGCGCGGCGGACAGCCGGCGCTGGCCGACATCCGGAAGGCCCAGACGCTCGGCGGAGAGTGGCGCGCGGTAGCAGCGGAGTGGCATGCGCATGCCGAAGCCAACGATTGGCGGCAGGCCCTGGACGCGGCGCGGCGGATGAGGACCGCCCATCCCGAAAACCCGGACGCCGGCATTCTGCTGGCCCAATCCCATCTGCGGCTGGGTGACCCCGGCCGCTGCCTCGAAACCCTCAAAACGGTGCGGTTCCTGCCGTCGGAATTCACCTCGATCACCCGAACGATCTATCGGGAAGCCTGTCTCGCGCAGGCAGTCGACGCGTTTCTTCAGGGTGACGCCGCCGCCACGCGGGACGCGATCCGGCGCGCCAGTGTCTGGGACGAGAGACTCGGTGTCGGCGAGCCCTATGCGAGCGAAATCGACACGCGCCTCGAACTGTGGCTTTTCGCGCAGCTTGAACAGGGCACGGCCCGTGCGGAACTTCTCGACCGGGTCGCGGCGGGCTTCGCTTCGGAGTCGGCGCGCGCCGATGACGCGCTGGAGTTGCTGACCGCACTGGCGTGCCGCGAATGCGGGCAAAACGCGAAGGCGGACGCCGTGGCCGCAACCTTCGGCACCGGGGCCGTCGGCGCCTGGTGCCGCGCCGTGTATCAGGGGGACCGTGCCGCAGCGGCAGCGCGGCTTCCGGCCGCGTCCGCCGACGCGAACGTCCGCCTCCTCGCCCCGCTTCTGCTGAGGTGAGGCGTAACGCGCGGAAAGAGGCACAGTCGAAATCGCTATCGGGATCGGGATCGAATCCCAGCGCATTTCATCGATTTCGATCCCGATCCCGATAGCGATTTCGGGGAACCCTCCCATAATGAGCGCGGATTCAACAAAGTTGAATCGTACCCAGAAGAGATCGCTTTTTGACACAACCCGGACGTTTATGGCATTCTGTATCGAAAGCCATCACAAAAGGGGGATTGCGGTGACGATCCGAATTTTATCCTTGTGCCTGTTGATCGGACTCATGACATGCGGTCCCGCGGTTGCGGAACCGCTGCGCCTGGCGACTTTCAACATCCGGCTTCCGGCGGACAAAGGCGTCAATGCCTGGAGCAACCGCGCCCCCCGCGTCATCGCGCTGGTCAAACGCCACGGGTTCGATCTGGTGGGCCTGCAGGAGGCAACCGCCATGCAGTTCGACGAGATGCTCGCCGCGCTCCCCGGCTGGGCCTCGGTCGGCGCCTGCCGCGAGGACGGAAAACGCAAGGGCGAGGCTTCCTGCATCCTGTACCGGTCCGACCGGTTCACGGTTCAGAAAAGCGGGACGTTCTGGCTTTCGGAAACGCCCGAAGTGCCGGGATCGAAGTCCTGGCAGACCGCCTGCACGCGTGTCTGCACCTGGGCCCTGATGACCGATACGAAAACCGGCAAACCGTTCGCGCTCTTCAACACCCACTTGGATCATCTCAGCGCGGAGGCCCGCGTCAACGGGATGAAGCTGATTCTGAAGCGCATGCGCACGCTCGCGCCGCAAGGGTGGCCGACCTTTCTGACCGGCGACATGAACTGTGACGACGCCTCCGAGCCGATCCGGCTGGCCGGCAAGGTGTTGCGGGACGCCGTCCGCCACTCGCAAACCCCGCACAAAGGCCCGTGGCGGACCTTCACCGCGTACCAATACCGGCCTGACGCCGAAGAGCCGACGGCCCCCGCCAAGGATGCGCCGCGCATTGATTACCTCTTCGTATCCGGGAACGTGACGGTGCGGGACGTCACCACACACAACGACGCGGAAAACGGGAACTATCCCTCTGACCATTTCCCGGTCAGCGCGACAGTCGATTTCTAAAGTAAAGCGGGAAAGAGAAAAATCATGAAAAAATCCTACTGGGTCACGCTGTTGCGGTTTCTCGTCGGCTGGCATTTCTTGTATGAGGGGCTCTGGAAACTGCTCTCCGGGAACTGGAGCGCCGCACCCTATTTGCGCTCCAGCCAATGGGTCGCCGCAAACCTTTTTCATACGATCGCGGAAACGCCTGCGCTTCTGAAGGCCGTCGATCTTCTGAACATGTGGGGGTTGACCCTGATCGGTCTCGCCCTCATCTTGGGGATCGCCATCCGGTTCGCCGCTCTGAGCGGCATCGCCCTCCTGGCGTTGTACTATCTGGCCCATCCCCCCTTCACCGCGCCCGCGGGCGGCGAATCCCATCTTCTGTGGATCGACCGCAATGCCATCGAAGCCCTCGCGCTGGCGGTGATCTGCGCGATCCCCTCTTTCGGGCTGGGCGCCCTGTTCCGCCAGTACCGGACCCGTCGCGAAACCCCGATTGCCTTCGACCGGCGCGAATTCCTCAAAAATCTCAGTTCCCTGCCCGTCCTGGGGGCCTTTGCCGGCGCGTTCGTGGAGAAGCACGGCCCGGTATGGGAGAAAGAGCATCTGAAAAACATGGCGGACGCCCTGACCGGCGCCACGGTCCGCACCTTCGAATCCAAAGATATCCGCGAACTCAAAAAGCCCCTCGACGCCTTCGGGCAGATCGGCCCGACCCGGATCAGCCGCATGTTCATGGGATGCAACCTGATCGGCGGCTGGGCGCATGCGCGTGACCTGATCTACGTCAGCCAGCTCGTCAAAGCCTACCACGAGGACTGGCGCGTCTTCCGCACGCTCCACATGGCGGAGGCGGCCGGCATGAACACCATCATCCTGAACCCCGGACTCTTCCGTGTAATGGGGGAATACCTGAAAAAAGAGGGCGGCAAAATGCAGGTGCTCTCCGATTGCGCGATCGGCGGCGATCCCGTCAAGGGGGCGCAGGCCTCGATCCGGTTCGGCGCGCAGATGCTGTACATTCAGGGGGAGATGACCGAAAAATACATCATCCGGGAGAAGAACTACAAGATCATCGAAGACGCCCTCGCCTTCATGCGCAAAGAAGGTTATCAGGCGGGCATCGGCGCCCACAGCCTGGATGCGGTCAAGGAGTGCGTCGACCGCGGCCTCGTTCCCGACTACTGGGTCAAAACCATCCATCCGGTCAACTACTGGTCGGCGAACCTCAACGGCGGATCGCGCCACGACAACATCTGGTGCACGAACCCGGACGAGACCATCGCCTACATGAAGACGCGGCCGGAACCGTGGATCGGCTTCAAGACCCTGGCGGCCGGCGCGGTCCGTCCCAAAGACGGGTTCCCGTTCGCGCTCAAGGCCGGCGCCGATTTCCTGTGCGTCGGCATGTACGACTTCCAGTTGGTCGACAATGTGAACCTCTTCAACGAGATCTTCCCCGCCTGTCAGAAGCGCGACCGCCCCTGGCGGGCCTGAGGTTCCGCCGCGCGGTCGCGCCGCGAAGAATCGAGGGGGTATTTTGAAAGCTCACCGCTCAACGCTTCAACGTCAGCGGACCCGGCGCGCCGCGGAACTGTCGGTCACCTACCTCGACACGCCGGAGCGCCGCGCGCTCGACCTGACGGAGGCGGGGCTGCCCGAGATCCCGGTGCTCGGGTTGAGCCGGTACGGGCACAGCGTCACCCCGGTCGGCGCGCACCGTCACGTCGGCTGCCTGGAGATCGGCCTTTGCCTGCGCGGCGCGCTGACCTTGCTCAGCAACGGGCAGGAGCATCGGATCATGCCCGGCGACCTCTACCTGAACAAGCCGGACGACACCCACTGCCTGACCGCGCACCCCAAGGGGACCATGATCCATTGGCTGCTGATCCGCGCGCCGCGGCGGGGCCGGAATTTTTTACGGCTCTCGGCGCCGGAGGCGCGCGACCTCTGGACCCGCCTGACCCGTCTGCCCTGCCACATCATCGCCAAGACCGATACGGTCAAACATGCCTTTGCCCAACTGTTCCGGTACCACGCGCAGGACCCCGGCCCCTACCGCACCGTGGGCCTCACCACCGCTTGCACCGCGCTCCTGATGAGCGTGATCGACGCCTCCGTCCACACGAATGCGATCACCCATCCGCAACTCATGGAACAGATCCTTTCCTCCATCCGCGAACATCCCGAGCAGGCGTTCCCCGTTGACGTGCTGGCGCGCGAAGCCCGTCTCTCCCCCTCGCTCCTGATCGCCCAGTTCAAGAAGCTGACCGGGCTGCCGCCCTACCATTACGTGCTCGCCTGCCGTCTGGAGGAGGCCAAGCAAAGACTGGACCAGACGAACGCGCCCATCACGCAGATCGCGTTTGACCTCGGATTCTGCGCCTCCCAGCACTTTTCCTCGCACTTCAAACGCGCCTTCGGGGTCACCCCCAACGCCTGGCGCAAACGGAACCGCCCTGAGCCCCGGAGGCGCGCATGAGACAAACGGCCGCCTTTCTGGCCCTCGGCCTGGGGCTGCTCGCCGCGATCATGACGCTGCGGCGCGGCATCCGCGAAGAGGGCCGCCGGATCCGCATCGCGTTGAGCCAGGCCCTCGCGGAACCCGAGGGGTTACGGGAACGCCAGTCCGACCTGCTGCGGAAGGCGGAGGCCCTGAACGTCCAACTCGCCACGCTGAACCGCCGCCTGTCCCGGATCGAATCCCACGCGCCGGAGGAAGCGCGCGCCGCCCCCACCGGTTCCGCGGCACCGCACAGCCCCGCCCCCCGCACGGACGAACTCAGCGCCGCGATCGGCAACCTGAACGCCCTGCCCGGCCTGCTGACGGAACTCACCGCCTATCTTGATCAGGCGTTCGGGCATCTTGAAGAGACGGTCACCGTCACGGCCGTGCCCGAGGATTTCGCCGAACGTCTGACGGCGATGGAGAAACGGCTCGCGGCGATCGACAGCTATTTCACCCCGCTCTACGCCTTTCTGGGCCTGGTCTATGATCCGGCGAACGACGCGGCCCTGGCCGCCTACCCCACGCTCGACAAGCGGATCTCCGCCCTGGACGAACAACTCGTCCAGATGCGACGCGATCTCGCCGCCCTCCGCGAGGGGCTCGGGCCGCGCAGGATGGAGCCGCGCCCCGCCCGGTGACCGGTTCCCGGTTTCAGGGGCCGCATCCCCGTTTTGACTTGCGCGCTGAACGTTTTCTCCCGCTACCCCCCCTTTGTGGTATACTTCCGACGTATGACTGCTCTTCTCTTCGACATGGACGGCGTGCTCGCTGACAATTCGGATTATCATGTTCTGGCGTGGACCGCCTATGCGCGGCAATTCGGACGGGAGCTGACCGTCGAGGAGATCAAACGCAGACTGGGGTTCAACAACCGCGAGTACATGCGGTTCCTGCTCGGCCGCGAACCGACCGAGGAAGAGGTCCTCCGTTCCACTGTGGAAAAAGAGGCCCTCTACCGGGAACAGTACCGTCCCCATCTGGCTCCCCCGCCGGGACTGCTGCCGCTTCTGGATTTCGCGCGGCGCGAAGGGATCGCCTGCGGCGTGGCCACCTCAGCCCCGGACGAGAACGTGCGTTTCGTTTTGGACGGCCTGGCGATCCGTCCCTATTTCCGTCAGGTTGTCGACGCCTCGCACGTGAGGCGCGGCAAACCCGACCCCGAAATTTATCTGCTGGCCGCCGAGCGTCTCGGCATGCCGGCCGCCGCATGCGTGGTGTTCGAGGATGCCATCGCGGGCATCCAATCCGCCCGGGGCGCGGGCATGACCGTCATCGCGCTGACCACCTCGTATCCGGCCGAGACCCTGGCGCCGCACCAGCCGTCGGCCATCATCCGGTCCTTCACCGATCTGGCCGTACCCTGCGAAGCCGCCAGGCTGATCGCTGACCGGCTCGGCAGGCCGCTAACCCTCTCCTAACGCGGGGCCCCTCCCGCAACCCCAATCCACACGCACCTGTTGGATTCTGCGGGCAGAAGACGGCAATCCGGAGCAACAACAGCGCACCCTCGAAATCGGGACCGGGTAAAAGACCTGTACGGTCAGGCCGGTTCGGGGCCTAGCGCGGTCACCCGGCGCCTCGATAAACCGGGTACCGAAGGTACAGGTATCTTTATTGACAAAGCGATGCCCCCGATTTACTGTATGGTCATGTTGGAGACATGATGAGTGGGGTTGGATACGCGGAAGCCCCTGTATCCGGCTGAATCAAAAGGTGAACGGATGGCTTCTCCGGGAAGTAGAGCCGCGCGCAACATCATCCTCCCGTACCTGATTGTGGCGGGGGCGTGGATCCTGTTTTCGGACAGTCTGCTGCGGCGTGTCGCGCCGGACGCCGACCTGTACCAGCGTTTCTCCATGTATAAGGGCATCGCCTTCGTCCTCGTCACCGGCGGGCTGCTCTGGTTTCTGTTGCGCAGGGAGTTGCAGGTGCGGATCCGCGCCGAACGTCAACTGGAGGAGCTGAACGCGCATCTGGAGCGGCGCGTGGCCGAGCGCACGACCGCCCTGGCCATCGCGAAAGAGCACGCCGAGTCCGCGGACCGGATCAAATCGGCCTTTCTCGCCAACATGTCCCATGAGCTGCGCACACCGCTCAACTCGATCATCGGTTTTAGCGGCATCCTGCTGCAGGAACGGGCGGGCCCGCTCAACAACGAGCAGAAAAAACAGCTCGGGATGGTCCGCGACAGCTCCGCCCACCTCCTGCACCTGATCAGCGACGTTCTGGACATCTCCAAGATTGAGGCGGATCAGCTGATCCTGCGCCGCGAGCCGGTCGATCTGGCCGCCTCCGCCGCGAAAGTGATCGCGCTGATCCAGCCCCTCGCCGGCAAAAAAAGCCTCCGTCTCGTTTTTGACGCGGCGCCCGATCTCGGCCGGATCCACAGCGACCCGCGCCGCATGGAGCAGATTCTGATTAACCTGCTCAACAACGCCGTGAAATTCACCGACGCGGGGCAGATCATTCTCTGCGGCCGACGCGAGGGCGAACGCGTGCGGTTCACGGTCCGCGACACCGGCATCGGGATCCGGCCAGAGGATCTGCCCCTGCTCTTCCAGCCGTTCCGACAGCTTGACACCGGACTGGCGCGCCAGCATGAGGGAACCGGGCTCGGCCTGGCCATCTGCAAACGCCTGGCGGAACGGCTAGGCGGCGATCTCACCGTCTCCAGCGTGCCCGGCGAGGGGAGCGCCTTCACGCTCACGCTGACAGACCATGCCGGAAGGGGGCAAACATGAACAGGAAGGTCCTGCTGATCGAGGATAACGAGCAAAACCGTTATCTGGTGACCTATCTGCTGGAGCAGAGCGGCTATGAGGTGTTCGCGTCCCCAGACGGGCCGCACGGCATCCGGCAGGCCGCCGAATGCCGGCCCGACATCATCCTGCTCGACATCCAGCTCCCCTCCATGGACGGATACGCCGTGGCCCGCGCGTTGCGCGCGCTGCCGGATTTCTCCGCTACCCCCATCGTGGCGGTGACGTCGTATGCGATGCCGGGCGACCGGGAGAAGGCGCTGGCCGCCGGATGCAACGGGTATATCGAAAAGCCGATCAACCCCGACACCTTCGTTTCCCAGATCGACGCCCTGGCCGGCGGAGCCGGAAAGGAGGAGCCATGAGTTATGCCCGCATCCTGATTGTCGACGACCGCGAAGACAACCTTTATCTGATGCGCTCGCTCCTGGGCGACAACGGTTTCTCGCTCGTCGAAGCCCGGAACGGCGCCGAGGCGCTCGACCTCCTGGCAAAAGAGCCGACGGATCTGATCATCACGGACATCCTGATGCCGGTGATGGACGGGTTCACCCTCTGCCGGGAGTGTAAAAAAGACCCCCGGCTGCAACACATCCCGCTCATTTTCTATTCCGCCACCTACACCGATCAGCGGGACCGCGATTTCGCGCTCTCCCTCGGCGCGGCGCGTTTCATCGTGAAGCCGGAGGAGCCCGAGGCCTTTCTCCGCGCCATCCGCGAAATTCTTGAGGAACATCCCGCGCTCATCTCGGCCTCCGCGCCGCCGGTTGACGAGCACCTCTATCTGGAACAGTACAACGCCGCGCTGATCCGCAAACTGGAGGAACGTTCGGAAAGGCTCGCCCAAACCAACGCTGAACTCGAAAAGGCCGTCGAGCAGAGCCGGGACCTCTCCCGCGAACTGCAGCTTCAGACCGACCAGATGCGCCTCCTGATGAATAATCTGCCCGGCATGGTCTACCGTTGCCGCAACACCGAGGATTGGACCATGCTGTTCATCAGTGAGGGATGCCGGCCCCTGACGGGATACGCCGCCGCCGATCTGATCGAGAACCGCAAGACCTCCTACGCGTCGCTGATCCATGGCGACGACCGCGCGTACGTGTGGGAGACCATCCAGGAAACCGTGCGCCAGCGCAAGGTCTTCGAACTCACCTACCGGATCCGCACCGCCTCCGGGGAGGAGAAATGGGTGTTCGAGCGGGGACAGGGCATGTTCGACAACGCGACCGGAGAACTGCTTTCCATCGAGGGGTTCATCGAGGACATCTCGGTGCAGCAGCGCGCCATTCAGAACGAACAGTCGCAGTTGGATGAGTTGCGGCGCTGGCATAGCGCCACGCTCGGCCGCGAAACGCGCGTACTGGAGCTGAAACGGGAGGTGAACCTGTTGTTGGCCGAACTCGGCCGCCCCCCCCGATACGCCAGCGCGGCCGACCCGCTGCCCGGACACGCTGATCCGGTGTCAACAGAAGGCGACCCGCCGAGATCCTGATATGTACCCGATCCGCCCCAAATCCGCCGCGATCCCGCTATGGGCCGCCCTGGCCGCCCTGACCGCCCTGACCGGGATGGCCGGCGACCCGCCCGGCACGCCCGCACCTGTTCTCGCCGGATGTGAGCCGGAGTATCCGCCGTATTGCCTTGTGACCCCGGACGGCAGTGCGGCGGGTTTCTCGGTTGATTTGCTTTCCGCCGCCCTGGCGGCCATGAACCGGACGGCCACCTTCCGCATCGGACTCTGGGCCGACCTCAGAACGGATCTCGCGGCCGGCAAGCTGGACGCGCTACCCCTGGTGGGCCGTACCCCGGAGCGCGAAGCCCTCTACGATTTCACCTTCCCCTATCTGACCATGCACGGGGTGATCGTGGTGCGCAGCGGTACCCCCGGCATCCGGACGCCCCAGGATCTCAACGGCCGCCGGGTGGCCGTCATGCGGGGCGACAACGCCGAAGAGTATCTGCGCCGCGCGAATCTGGGCGCGGTGATTGTGCCGCGCCCCTCCTGCGACGTGGCCCTGCTCGAACTCTCCCGGGGCGAGCATGACGCCGTCGTGATACAGAAACTGGTGGCCTACCAATTGTTCAGTCAGCATCAGATCCGCAATCTGGTCCCCGCCGGGCCGCCGTTGGCCGACTACAAGCAGTCCTTCTGTTTCGCGGTCCGCAAAGGAGACACCGCCCTGCTGGCCCTCCTGAATGAGGGACTCTCCATCGTCATCGCGGACGGCACCTACCGAAACCTGCAGGCCAAATGGTTCTCGACCCTCAAAACCGAAGGCCCTGTGTCACGCCGGATCGTGGTCGGCGTCAGCCTGAATCTGCCGCCCTATTCGTTCCTGAACGACCGGGGCCAGCCCGAAGGGCTCTTTGTCGATATGACCCGCGCCATCGGCCGCATGCTGGCGATCCCCATCACGTTCCGCAGCGGAACCTGGCAGGAGATCCGGCAGGGTCTGGACAGCGGCGAAATCGATATCCTGCAATCGATGTTCTATTCTGACGAACGCGCGAAAACGGTCGCGTTCTCCCTGCCCCACACGCCCGTGCAATATGCGGTGGTCACCCGGCGCCAGGACCCCCCGCTTTCGGAACTCGCGGACTTGGCGGAAAAGACCGTACTCCTCCTCAATGGGGATGTGGCGGAGGAATTCATCCGGCAGCAGGCTCCGGATGCAAGGATCCGGTACCGGGATACCCAACAGCAGGTTTTGGAGCGGCTCGCGGCAGGCGAAGCGGACTGCGCCGTGATCTGCAAAATCTCGGCCCATAATCTGATCCGCCGTAACCGGTGGACGGCTTTGCGCGTCGCGACCCGTGCCGCCCTGACTGCGGACGCCTGCTACGCCACGCTGCCGCCGAACGATCCCCTGAAAGACCAATTTGACGAGGGGCTCGCCCTTTTGAAAAACACGGGAGAGTTCCGGCGTATCAGAACCCGCTGGCTGAGCCCCTATGAACATGAGGGGATCATGAACTCCGGAGTGATCCGGCTCCTTCTGGTCGCGACCCTGCTCCTGTTCCTGCTGTTCTTCGGCGCCATGCTTTGGTCGCATGCGCTCCGGAAGACCGTCGCGGCGCGGACCCGCGAACTCGCCTTCAACAATTCGCTGCTTCAGGCGCAGTCCGAGGCCAGCCCCGACGGAATTCTGGCTGTGGACGGGAACCGGCGCATCCTGTCGTTCAACCACCGTTTCCTGGATCTGTGGGGCATCCCCGCTGACCTCGCCCAAACCGGATCCAGTGAATCGATCCTGAATCACGTTCTCGCGAAAATCAGCGACCCTCAGTCGTTCGAAAAGCGTGTGCGAGCCATTTATGCCGACAGAACGTTCACCGGGTGCGATGAGATCGCCTTTCAGGACGGCCGGGTGATGGAGCGCCATACGGCACCCATCACCGGCGAGGGCTCGCGATATTGCGGCCGGGTCTGGTTCTTCCGCGATGTCACCGAAAGCAAACAGGCGACCCGGGCGCTCGCGGCCGCCGCCGAGGACTCCCGGCGGGTCCTGGTAGAGACCGAGAACGCGCGCCGGGCGCTCTTGAGCGTCGTGGAAGACCAGAAGATCACGGAGGAGCGCCTGCGCGAAAGCGAGGAGCGTTTCCGGACACTGTACGATTCCATGAGCGAGGCCGTCGCCCTGTACCGCATCGTGCATGATGCCCAGGGCCAAGCCTGCGATTACGTGGTGGAATCGGTCAATCCCGCTTATGAACGCCTGATCGGCCGGCCCGCCTCCGCACTGATCGGCCAGCGGGCCTCAACCCTGCACGGCGACGGCGAACCGCCGTATCTCGCGACCTTTGCCGCCACCGCCGCCACCGGCAACCCCGCACGGTTCGAGTCCACGCTCCTGCCGACCGACCGCATGGTGCGCGTTTCGGTCTGCTCGCCCGGTCCGGGACGGTTCGCCACCGTGTTCGAGGACATCACCGAAAGCAAGCGCATGACCGCGCAGATCGACCAGCTCCAGCGCATCGAGTCGATCGGACGGCTCGCGGGCGGCATCGCCCACGATTTCAACAACATGCTCAGCGTGATCCTCGGCAACACCGAACTGGCGCTGGAGTGCCTTGCCCCCGATGCCGCCTGCCGCACCGACCTGATGGAGATCCGCAAAGCGGCCCAGCGCGCCGCGGACCTCACCCGCCAACTGCTGGCCTTCGCGCGCAAACAGACCGTGGCGCCGCGGGTGGTGGACCTCAACGCATTGATCGAAAACATGCTCTCCATGCTGCGGCGCCTGCTCGGCGAGGACATTGACCTGGCGTGGCGCCCCGCCGCCGGGCTCAACCCCATCAAAATCGATCCCAGCCAGATCGATCAGGTCCTCGCCAACCTGACCATCAACGCGCGCGAGGCCATCGAGGACGTCGGCCGCCTCACCATCGAGACGTTCAACGCGACCCTCAACGAGGAGTACTGCCGCAATCATATGGACACGGCGCCGGGCGATTATGTCGTGTTGGTGGTGAGCGATACCGGCTGCGGCATGACCCGCGAGGTGCTCACGCACCTTTTCGAGCCGTTCTTCACCACCAAGCGGTTGGGGCTGGGCTCCGGCCTCGGCCTGGCCACGGTGTTCGGCATCGTCAAACAAAACGGCGGGTTCATCAATGTGTACAGCGAACCCGGCCAGGGCAGCAGTTTCAAAATCGGGTTCCCCTGCCACTCCGGCGAAGCCGATCCCCCCCAGACCCCGCATCCCGAGGCGGAAGTCATCCGGGGCGGACACGAAACCGTGCTGCTGGTCGAAGATGAGCCCGCCCTTTTGGCCATGGCCCAAGCCATGCTCGAGAAACTCGGCTACCGGGTGACCGCGGCCGCGACGCCGGCGAAAGCGCTGGAACTCGCGCACCGGCAGGCGGAAGCGTTCGACCTGATCCTGAGCGACATCATCATGCCCGGGATGAACGGGCTGGAGCTGGTCAAACGCCTCACGGAAAAAGACCCTTCCCTGCGCTGCCTGTATATGTCCGGGTACACCGCCAATGCGGTCGTGCATCAGGGCGTTCTCGATGAGGGCGTGCATTTCATCCAGAAGCCCTTCAGCCTGCAGGCCCTGGCCGCCGCGGTGCGCAAAGCGCTCGATTCCGATGGTTCCAGCCGCGGACACCTCGTGGATGCGTCCCGATCAGGAGGCGACTCCACCGCCTAGTGCGAAGCATGGGCGGTTTCCCCGCAAACCTCCGCCGGTCCCTGCTGTGCTCTGCGGACGCCTCGGGGATGCGTGCCTACCGAACCTTCGGCGTTCGGCGTTCAGCGTTCGACATTCGGCGTCCCTGTCTCCCGTCGTCCCCCGTCTCCTTGGATTGCGGGCTCCGCCCGCTTCAGTTGTCCGTGTGAAGGCGCTTGAGCAGCCAGGCGATGGTCTCCCCGAGGTCGTGCATGTTCTCCACCGCCTCCGCGTCGCCCGCCACCTCCTCACGCTCCAACCCCACGCCGAAATTCCAGTACGTGGAGCCCGGCACGATCATCCGCGACATCAGAAACAGATGGTTGATGGCGTCCACCACATTCACCGCGCCGCCGCGGCGGTGCGCCGCCACCGCCGCGCCGATCTTGCGCGCGAACATCCGCCCGTTGGCCACCGCCACCAAGCCGGCCCGGTCGAGCAGCGCTTTGAGCTCGGGCGTCATGCCGGAGAAATAGGAGGGCGACCCCATGACGATCCCGTCCGCCTCGATCATCTTGGCGATCCAGACATTCACCCTGTCGGTCGTGACCGCGCACTGCCGGTTTCGGGCGGTCATGCAGCGCATACAGGCGGTGCAGCCGTGGATCGCGTGACCCCCGACCTGCACCAACTCGGTGTCGATCCCCGAGCGGGCGATCGGCGCCAGCACCTTGCGCAACAGCAGCGCCGTGTTCCCGTCCTGACGGGGGCTCCCGTTAAACGCGACCACTTTCATCACACACCTCCCCGACCGCGCGGCCCGTGCGCCCGGGTCCGCCGCCGCAGACCCTGACCCCGCGTTCCCGCAAATACGCTTTAAGTTCCGGGATCCCGATGACCCCGAAGTGGAAGATCGAAGCGGCCAGCAGAATCGTGGCGCCGGCTTCCACCGCCTCGCGGAAATGCTCCAAGGTTCCGGCGCCGCCCGAGGCCACCACCTCCGCCGACACCGCCTGCCGGATCGCGCGGATCACCGGCAGATCATAGCCTGTGCGCGCCCCGTCCCCCGCTTTGCTGGTGGGCAGGATCACCCGCACACCGAACCCGTCCACCCGCCTGGCCCATTCGACCGCATCCTGACCGGTCGCCGTGCGCCCGCCATCAATGTACACCTCATATCCCGAGGGCAGGGCCGCATTCCGGTCCACATCAATGGCCACGGTCACCCGGTCCGCGCCCAGCTCGGCGATCAGCTCCGGAATCAGCGCCGGTTTGCGGAACGCCGCGCTGCTGACCGAAACCTTGTTTGCCCCCGCCGCCATCACCGCCCGCGCGGTTTTCACATCCGAGATCCCGCCCCCCACCGTGAACGGCACGGACACGGCCTCCGCCACGTTCCGGACCACCTGCAACAGCGTGGCACGGCCCTCGACCGTAGCCGTGATGTCCAGCATCGCCAGCTCGTCGGCCCCCTTTTCGCAATAGGCCCGCGCGCACGCGACCGGATCGCCGGCATCCCGGATATCCACAAAATGCACACCTTTGACAACACGGCCGTCCCGCATATCGAGACACGGCATGATCCGAACCGTTTGCGACATGAGCTTCCGACTCCTTTTGGGGGTTACACGCCCAGAATAGCGTTTGCTTGTAACATCGCACCGCGCTTTCCCCCCGTCAACAACAAAATCCGGGCGATTGCGCTTGTGCTCAGGGTCCCCGCCCCATATAATGCGGCCCATGTTTTCCTCGGCTAACAATCGGAGCGGGAACGTGCGGCATGCGTGACGATCTGACCATCGCGTTGGCGGGAAACCCCAATACCGGCAAAACCACGCTGTTCAACCTGCTGACCGGAGCGCGCGAGCGCACCGGCAACTGGACCGGGGTGACCGTGGACACCGCGCACGCCGCCTTCACCCTCAATGGCGAAACGGCCCGCGTCACCGATCTGCCGGGCATCTACTCTTTTTCGCCGCACACGCAGGACGAGCGCGTGGCCCGTGATTTTCTCATCCGGCAGAAGCCCGCCGTGATCGTCAATCTGGTGGATGCCGTCAACCTCGAGCGCAGCCTCTACCTGACCGCCCAGTTGCTCGACATGCGCCTGCCGCTGGTGGTTGCCCTCAATCAGACCGACGTGGCCGAACGCTACGGGATCCGCGTGGATGCCGCTCATCTCGCCGACCACCTCGGGTGCCCGGTGATCCCGATGGTCGCGTCCAAGGGCGCGGGGCTCGAAGCCCTCAAGCAGGCGATCTGCCGTGTGGCGGAGACGCGTAGTCTGCCCACCACCCGCGTCCAGTACGGCGACGCGGAGCAGTCGGTGCGCCGTCTGCAGGTCTGTCTGCTCGTGGCAGCCGATGATGCGGGCGTGGACTCGCGCTGGCTGGCCATCAAACTGCTGGAGCGCGACCCCTTTGCCCGCGAGCTGACCGCGGGGCTGTTCGACGAACTCGCCGAAGAAGAGTGCGCCCGCATCGCGCGCCACACCGGACAGAAACCCGAAGAGGCGGTGATGGACGCGCGTCTCGGATTCATCCGCGGGCTGGCGCGGGACGTGGTCCGGCGCAAACGGGTCTCGCGGCGCCGCGTCTCGGATGTGGCGGACCGGCTGCTGCTCAGCCGTCCGCTGGGGATCCCGCTCTTCCTCGGCGTGATGTACGCGGTTTTCTGGCTGACCGTGCGGCTGACCCAACCGCTCGTCGATTTCACGGATCTGGCGTTGAACGCCCTGCTGGTCCACGCCCCGCGCGCCGGACTGGCCCGTCTGGGCGCGCCCGAGATCCTCCGCTCGCTGCTCTGTGACGGGGTCGGCGCGGGCCTCACGACCGTCGCCACCTTCATGCCCCCGATCTTCATGATTTTTCTCTGCCTGAGCCTGCTGGAGGAGTCCGGCTACATGGCGCGCGCCGCGTTCATCATGGACCGCTTCCTGAACCGCATCGGGTTGCCCGGCAAGGCCTTCATCCCCCTGCTCGTGGGGTTCGGCTGCACCGTGCCGGCCCTGCTGGCCACCCGCACGCTGGAACAGCGGCGCGACCGGCTCCTGACCATGCTGATCGCCCCGTTCATGTCCTGCGGCGCGCGCATGCCGGTCTACGCGATTTTCGCCATGGCCTTTTTCCCCAGCAGGGGCAACGTCGTCATCTTCTCGCTCTACCTCACCGGTGCCTTGCTGGCCATCCTCTCCGGCCTGGTGCTGCACCGCACCCTCTTCCGCGGCGGCGCCGCCTCGGCGTTCGTCATGGAACTGCCGCCTTACCACCTGCCGGCCCTGCGCGGATGCCTAGAGCATGTCTGGGCCAATCTCAAAAGTTTTCTGGTCCGGGCCGGCCAGGTCATTTTGACGATCGCGATTCTGCTCAGCCTGGCCAACGCCCTCTTCGAAAGGGTGTGCCGCAACCCGGAGGAGGCCTTCGCGCAGCGGAGTGCGGCGGGCCGGGTTCTTACCGTCGCGCTCCGTCCCATGGGCGTGACGGAGGAGAACTGGCCCGCGGCGGCGGCCCTGCTCACGGGCCTGATGGCCAAAGAGGCGATTGTGGGGACGCTTGAGGTGCTCTACTCCCAAACCGAAAAGGTTGCCCCGGATGCGGGGGAGCCGTTTGATCTGGGCGCGGAACTCCGCGCCGCGGGAGGCGCGCTGCTCGCCGGGTTCGCCGGGCCTGCGGCCTTAGCCGGACCGGATGATCCCGCCGACCCGGCCGCCCGGCAGGGGCTCCTTTCCACGCTGCGCCGGAACTTCGCCTCCCCGGCCGCGGCATACGCCTACCTGCTCTTTGTCCTGATCTACTCGCCCTGTGTCGCGGCCCTGATCGTACTCGCGCGCGAGGCGGGCTGGCGCTGGATGGGGTTTGCCGTCACCTACCAGTCGCTGCTGGCCTGGCTGACCGCCACCGCCTTTTATCAATGCGCCACCTTCCCCGCCGCACCGTTGCGGGCCGCGGGCTGGCTGGCGTTTGTGGCGGCCCTCACCGCAGCCGGAATCGTCCTGCTGGCCGTTTATGGGAAACGGATCGCACATGAAGTTTGAAACCGGAAAACCCGACGCCGCGGGAAAACGGCGCAGCCTGCTGGATCTCCAAGACGGCGAAACCGGCCGCATCCTCATCAACCGCGACCGCAAATCCGCTGAGATGGGTCTCTTCGCGGGCGCGCACGTCACCATGTTCCGTAACCGCAAATCCGAACGCTCCGTGGTGGTCGGCGCGGGCGACGCCCGTTTCCTCGTCTCGCGCCCGATCGCCGAACACATCGAACTCACATGACCCCACCATCCCCTTTCCCCTGTTTAACCCAAACCGAAAACCGGATCACCGATCCCCTGTGAAACCGAGGAGTGCCATGACGCCTGCGGCCGCCCTTCCGACCGAAACCGCGTATCACCGGACGCGCCTGTCCCCAACCTTCTTCCGGTTCGGAGGCCTCTTCTTTTGCTTGGCCTGTCTGCCGTGCGCAGGGGTGCTGGGGGACGGGGCGGTCACCCGCGGAACGGCGTCAACCGTCACGGGGAATCCGGGTAGGGCGGTTTCCCCGAAACCGCCGCGGACGCCTCGGGGAGGCGTCCCTACCTGTGAAGGGAGTGGCGCGGCGGCAACGGTGCATCGCGACCTCGTGTACAGCGTCGAGGCCGGCGCGGACGGCGTGGGGGATCTTTCTCTGCCGGACACGGTCACCCCCGACACGCCGGTGGTGCTGCAGATCCACGGCGGCGGGTGGTCGGCCGGCGACCGTTACAGTTGGTCCGGCGTGGCCGACTTCTTCCGCAAAGAACTGGGCTTCGCGGCCTTCAACATCGAGTACCGCCTGACGAAAAAAGGGCCGTGGCCGCTCTGCGGCAACGACTGCATCGCCGCCGCGCGCTATCTGCTGAGCGACCCCTTCAAAAAGCGTTTCGGCCTGAACGTCAAACGGATCTGGATCTGCGGCGGTTCGGCGGGCGGCCACTTGGCCCTGTGGACCGGCCTCTCCCTGCCGCCGGAGCAGGTGGCGGGCATCGTCTCCATTTCCGGCATCGGCGACCTCGCGCCGGATGAGCGGGCGCATCCGGGCCGGTATGTCAGCCTGTTCGGCCGCAAACCCTCCGCGGAGGAGCTGCGGGCCGCCTCGCCCCGCTCGCTCTTGACCCCGCGTTCGCCCCGGATCTTCTGCTCCCACGCCACCGTGGATGGCGCGGCACCTTTCGACGCCTCCCGCCTGTTTGTGGAAGCCTGCCGTGCGGAGAAGGTGCCAACCGAGTTCTTCACCTATGAGAAACGCGACGGGGGGCACTCCATCTGGATCCCCGGCAGCAAGCCGCACAAACTCCTCCCCGACATCGAAACCGCGATCAAACGGTTTGTGGGCGACAGCGGGGAGAAAGCCGTGCGATGAAACCTTTCCTCTGGCTGTTGATTCTCGCTCTTTCCGCGCGGGATGCGTTTGCGGACGCCCTTGAGAACGGATTCAGGGAGGACGTCAACCACCTCGTCTACCCCAAGCCGAAAATGGAGTTTATGAGCGAAGCCTGGCGCGCGATGGCTGCGCATACGGTGCGCGAGGCCGCGCGGCTCGGCCTCACCGTCAGCGTGAACCTGAGCAGTTGCGCGGGCGCGCTCAAAGGCCCGTGGGCGGTCGGCGCGGACGCGCCGAAACGGCTGGCGTACCAGCTCCTTCCGCTGCGCCCCGGCCTTGCGGAGTTCCTGGCAAAACCCGCGCCTTTCGCCCATGTCAAGGATGTGGCGGCTTTCACCGTCTGGTATGCGGGCAACGAACTCCCCGCCGCCGAATGGCGCGCGGAGTCCGGCGGGCCGTGGGTACGCAGTCCGGCGGTTTTCGGCGAGGCCGACCAGTTGGCGTTTCTGGGACGCACCGACATGCCGCAAGGTGAGTTCTGGTACACGGGGTAAGCCGACCGGCGCGGCCGGCCCCTTAACCGCGCGCCTGCCAACACCGCGCACATCTACGGCAGGCGGCTGTCGGCCGCGGAGGCCTTCACCCACATGACGCGCCACTGGACCCCCTATCCCGCGGTTCTCAAACGCTGCGTCGACGAGCGTTTCCTCGACGGCGTGAACCAGCTGATCTGGCACACCTTCACCTGCTCGCCCAAACCATTCGGCAAACCGGGCATCGAGTATTTCGCGGGCACGCACATCAACCCCAACGTCACCTGGTTCGAGCAGGCCGCGCCGTTCCTCACCTATCTCGGGCGCTGCCAGCACATGCTGCGCCGGGGGTTCTTCGTGGCGGACGTGTGCGCATATGTCGGCGACGTGCCGTATCAGCACTGGGGACGCTTCACGACCAACTGGAGCGCGAAGGCCACGATGGCGCTGCCCGAGGGGTATGGGTACGACGTGATCAACACCGAGGTGCTGCTGGGGCGCGCGTCGGTCAAGGACGGCCGGATCACGCTACCCGACGGCATGAGCTACCGCCTACTCGCCGTCGATTTGGATGACGACCGCGCCTCCCCCGCAGCGCTGCGTAAAATCGCCGAGCTGAAGCAGGCCGGCGCGGCGGTACTGAATCTGGGGAAGGTGGCGGCGCTCGCGCACGTGCGGCTCATGGGCAAACCGGCCGATCGGTGACGCGGCCCTGCCGCCCGGGCAACGGATCACGCGGAGCAACTTGGCTTATGAATCGGGTCCGCGCACGCTCCGGGCTTTCCAGGGCTTCGCTTCGGAAGATCCCCTGCAGCCGTCCGGCCTGATCGGACCGGTGCGCCTGGCGTTCGATTGACGCATGCGGAAGCGCGCGGCGGGATCCCCGCAGCCGGAGGCCCCCTTTGCCCACTATGGCAACACGGAACCTGACGTGGTACCATCCCCACATGAAACGGTACGAAAACTTGTTGTTGGGGAGCGCGGTCCTGGCGAGCGTCTGTTGGGTCATGGCGGGGCGCGCCGAAAGTGCCGGTGCCTTTTTCGTGGAGGCGGAGCGTTTCGCCGAGCACGGCGGCTGGGTGATCGACCAGCAGTTCACCGACCAGATGGGGTCGCCGTT
>JAVEYH010000016.1:0-43661 GCA_034003585.1 Kiritimatiellia bacterium | reverse complement strand
CGGAAACGTCACATTTTCAATTTTCTTTTGGAAAGAGGAGGGTTATAAGGGCTTATCTCCTTTATAACAGACCTGTTCCGCCAGCATAGCTCAGTTGGTAGAGCACTTGATTTGTAATCATGAGGTCGTCGGTTCGAACCCGTCTGCTGGCTCCATCTTAAACCCCCCGCAAAACCACAATAAATAAGGGGTTTTAACATATAGCGGCTCTTCCCGTACTCATGCCCGAGTTTACCGTCTTCCCAACGTTTCACCCCTCGGCAACCCGTTATTTGGTTACACCCCCACCGTGGGGTATGCGTGCCTACAGCGGAATGACCACCTTCCGCGAAGACTACCTTATCTCCGGCATTTTCGTACTTGCCCCTTGAACCGCATCCCAACGGCCAGCGGGGGGCGGGCGGTCGGTAAACGACGGACCACATGAAACTGATTGAATCGTCACCCGACCGTGTGATCGCCTATTTCGGAGACCCAAAGGTCAATTATGCCGCTAATCACAAATAATACTTGCCGGAGCAATAATGAGTGAGCCTGAATAGGCCATCATCGGGAAACGGATAATAGCTTGGACACCGGCCTAACGCATCGCTTAACGTCATCACCGGTCCTGTCCTGTGTCGGTCATACGGCCCCTACTGAAGAAATGCTGACGGCGGCGGCACCTTCTTCTTCCCGTTAACCCGGGGCACTGCTCAGCTGTCCCCTGCACCGTCCATGTTCGCGCCAAGCGCACGTTTGACGGTGGCCAACAATTCGTCGGCCTGGAACGGCTTGACAAGGTACTCGTACACGCCGCGTTTCACCGACTCGACGGCGCTTTCGCATGAAGCGTAGGCGGTAATCAATATGACGGGCATGGACGGTTCAACTTTCTTAAGTTCCCGCACCAGTGACAATCCGTTCATATCCGGCAAGCGCATGTCAGTAATGAGCAAAGCAAAACGGTTCTGTTTAACGTATTCGAGCGCCTCCTGTCCGTTCCCGGCCGTGACGCACTCATGTCCGTCCGATTCCAAAAGACGCCGGGTTGAGAGCAGGATATTTGCATCGTCATCGATTACCAGTATTTTAGCCATGTGCCCCATCCCTTTTTTTGCAAACTTTCAACTAATAATACCCCTTGATAATAGCAACGGATTTTAAACAGCACAACAAAACATTTATGCGCTTTCGCGAAGCGCAAAATAAAACGCACGCTTCCGGAAGGAAGACGGTTTCTGCTGAGGAGGCGGAGGCGGCCCCGAGAGGAGCATGCTCATGGGTTGCCGGTCCGTTTTTGAACGCAGGCCGTCATCGTTTTCCCGAAGATAGTTGGCGGCGGTCTCCAGCAGCTTTGCGGGGGACACGGAGCCGCTGACGTTGAGCCCGTCCAGCGAATACCCGTCCGGCGGCGCGGCGCGCCCACGGCCGCCGGCAAGCCGTCGCGCATATCCCGAAGTTCTCCTTAGCCCTCGAAACGTTCACCGTTTCGGCAGGGAAACACCGGCCGCGTGACCGGCTTGGCGACGGAACCGTGACCGGTCTACCTCCAGTTCATGCTCCCCTGCGCGATTTGATACAGCCCGAAACCGGCCAAGGCGACACCGGAGACCCCGGATAGAAGCCGGCTCAACCTGTCATCCCGTTTTCCGGCGGCGGCGCACACCAGCACGATCCCTGCCATGCTCGCCACCATCGCCCCGTAAAAACCCGTCAGAAACCCTATGCCCTTGACAGGGGCTTCGCGCCACCCCGACAAAAACAGCGGCCCGCCCACCAAACCCCAATACAAGTACGGCGCGGGATTGAGCAGATTCAGCAGCAAGGCCCGGGACAGGCTTTGCAGGCGGGTATGGACCGGCGGCGCGGCTGTGGCGGGGTTGCGCCATGACCGCAAAGCCCCCAGCGCCAGATAGAGAATGAAAAAACCGCCGGTGAACCGCAACACCCGGATCCACCACAACGGGATGCGGCTCAGCACGAGCAGCACCAGCACGATGATCGGGCCATCGCCCAGCAGCGGCGCCAGCACGGCAGGCAAGGCCCGCCGCCAGCCGTAACGTAACGTCAGGGAGATCAGGAAAGCCAGAAACGGGCCGGGCTGAACAGCCGCCGCAAAACCGTACACCGATCCCTGTGCAAGGTATAGAGACATGGATTTCCGTAACGTCTTACCCTGGCCAGCCCCAGCCATCTCAACATGCAGGGATATTTAACCCCATTTATGTGACAACAGCAAACAAGATCGCTGTGCGTCGCGGCGGATGCGCTGGGCAAAGCGACGACAAGGCGAGGCCGTCTACGTATCCTTTTCAGGCGCGGTTCAAACGCATCCCAGCGGACGCGAAGGAGTCTAGGCGCTGGCGCGTCACCGCCCCTTCCGGCCCGTCAGGGGTGGGCGACTTCGGAAAGCCTTGAGAAGTAGCGCCGGTAGGTGGCGGGCGGAGTATCGGAATCCCAGTACCCCAGCGCGCGGAAGGCGTGCGGCAGCAGCACCAGCGCGGCGAGTGTCACAACGGCATAGGCCGTCGGCGTGAGTCGCCGGCCTTTCGCGGCCGGCCCCAGGCGCAGGGCCTCCGGTTCCGGGCACGCTTCCACGCAGGCGCCGCAGGCAGTGCATTCCGGCGAGCGGACCACCGTGCGCCGCGCGACCGCGATCCGGTTGGGACAGGCCCGCGTGCAGCGTCCGCAGCCTGTGCAGCCGTGCGCGTCACGCCGCACCGCAACAGGGCTGGGCACCGACGCCAGTCCCAGCAGTGCCCCGTACGGGCACAGATAGCGGCACCAGAAATTTCGGATTCCGACCGAAAGCGCGGCCAACGCCGACACGACCGTCAGCGTGGTCACGGAAGGACGCGCGAAAAGCGCGTACATTTTGAGATCGCACACGCGGTTGTACGTGCCGTGAATAAAGGCGTGCAGCCCCTCGGCAGACATGCCGGCAATCATCACGACGAAAAAAGCCAGCAACAGATATTTGACGGAACGCAGCAGCATGTCGGGGACACGGGGCAGGTCAAACGTTTTTCCGAAAAGACGCCGACCCCAGCGGTGCCCCCATTCGCTCAGGGTCCCGACCGGACAGACCCAACTGCAGAAGCCGCGGCGGACCGTTACGGCGAGCAGCAGGATCACCGTGAAGAACACCAGCCCCGCCGGATGAACGGTGTTGGCCACCCCGCTTTTCAGCAGGTAGAGGAGACTGGTGAACGAACTGATCGGCAGCCAGGCGTCCACCTCCGCGGGCCGCGTCACCAACGGGAAGGCCTCGTCGCCCAGCGATACAGCGAACCGGTGAAAGTGCAGCCCGGTGAAAAGCGATGCCGCCAAAAACCCGGTCTGCGTCCAGAAGCGGGGGGAGCCGACATACACATCCCGTGCGCCTGCCCTGGCGCCGCCCGATTGCCGGAGGCACCGGGATCGCGGCCCCTCTTGCCGATCCGCCCGCATGGCACATGCACTTTCCCGTGTTCCGGTTTCGCTCATCACCTTTTCCCTCTCACCGTCCGACCCCGTACCGCAAAGAGAACGGACCGTTTCTCAGGCCTGCGCGCGGGGTGTGATCGACGCTTCCTGGCGCACACTCGCCGGGAAGAGGATATTGTTTTCGAGGTGGATATGCTGATGCAGATCCCGCTCCAGCGTTTCCAGCGCCTCATACAACGCCGCAAAGGTCGGGCAGGCGTCGGCCGGCAAGCGATACCCGTCCGTCAAACGGCGCATTTCGGCCAGCGCCTCCCCCGCGCCGTCATGCTCGTACTCCATCTGCCGGATCGGATGCGCCACACTGCCGCAATGCACCACCGGGCGCGGTCCGTTTCCGGCGCAGTACGCGTCGATCGCCTTGATCGCGGGAAAGAGGATCTGCTCCTCTTTCATCAGGTGTGCCTCCAGCTCTTCGCGCAGGCGTCCGAACCCTTCCGCGAGCCGGTCCAACAGAGCCCCGTGGCGGTCACGGTGCGCCGCAGACACGCTGTCCGACAAGGCTTGGATGCGCGCGATTTGGCTCCGGGTGAACACGTGGTGGGTTGTGAGAATGTGGTCGGCCAGACGGGTCAGGTCCGCGGCCGCCCAGTCGATCGATTCGCCCGTGTCGGCCGACGGCGCCGCGACAGCGCGCAATTCCGAAAGGACCGTGTCCAACTCCAAGCCCGCGCGCCGCGCCGCCTCGGCCAGCGTGCGGTGTCCGCCACAGCAGTAATCCAGGCCCAGCCGTTCCAGCGCCAGACGCAGGTGCGGATAGCGGATCACCAGATCCGCCGCGGTCTGGTCGGGGCGGATGGCGAGGCCCCCGTTTTCGCGTGTCACGTTTTTTTCGTTCATCTCCACCTCCTCGGTCACAACACCCAACAGCCCGTTCCGGTTGTGGAGCACACACCCGGCCGCGGCTGGACGGCACGGCCCGCGGGTCCGGCCGCACTGCTCTCCTAGCTGATGGGGACACTCCCAGCTCATGGCCGACGCTACCCCTCAAGGGTGATCGCCGCGACCGGACAGCCGTCGCACGCCTCGCGGCACGCCTGCTCCGATTCCGGCGGCACGGGCTCGACCTTCACATACGCCACGTCGCCGCGCATTTCGAAAACCTCCGGGCAGGTGCTCGCGCACAGTCCGCATCCGATGCATGTCTCCTGATCCACGTTCGCTTTCATGGCGGTCTCCTTTCCGCATTGATTTCGGTATTAGAGTATCAAAATGCCTGAATGGTGTCAACCCCCGGCCCGGGTTGGCTTTCCCGGCTCCAGCAACCGATTGACACCGCGCCCCCGGATGTGTACCGTATTCAAGTCAAAGAAAGGAAAGCCGCGCGGGCGTTTCCCGCGTGCCCCCTCCGGTGCGCATGAACCTGTTGATCTCCTTTTTCGTGGTCGGTTGCGGCGGCTTTGCGGGCTCGGCGCTGCGTTACGCGTTCAGCCTGCTCGGGAGCCATTTTTCCGTCACGTTTCCCCACGGTACCCTGTGGGCGAATTTCTGCGGGTGCCTCCTTCTCGGAATCCTTTCCGCGCTGACGGCCGCGAGCGGCATGCTGTCGCCCTCCTCCCGCCTGCTTCTGGCCACCGGCTTTTGCGGCGGCTTCACCACGATGTCCACCTTCACGCACGAAACGTTCCGGTTCTTCGAGGGCGGACAATACCTGTACGCTTCGGGATATCTCTTCCTCACGCTTTTCGGCTGCATAGCCAGTTTCGGCGCGGGGCTCTACGCGGGCTCCGCCATCACCAAGGGCTAGGCGCGCCACGAAACTCGCGGGCGAAAATTTTCCCGCCCTTTTTCAAACAACCAACAAAGGAACACATCATGAACAGCGACCAAGTCAAAACCGGCTTTCAGCGCGCCCCCCACCGCAGCCTCCTCATGGCCACGGGTGTGCGGCGCGAGGAGTTCAAAAAGCCCTTCATCGCTGTCTGCAACGCCTATACGGACATCATTCCCGGGCACTGCCATCTGAACCGGGTCGGCGAGTGGGTCAAGCAGTGCATCCGCGAGGCGGGCGGCGTCCCGTTCGAGTTCAACACCATCGGCATCTGCGACGGCATCGCCATGGGGCACGCGGGCATGAAGTACTCCCTGCCGAGCCGCGAGCTGATCGCCGACTGCGTTGAGTCCATGGTCCGGGCACACTGTTTCGACGCCATGATCTGCCTGCCCAACTGCGACAAGATCACGCCCGGCATGATCCTCGGCGCCCTCCGCTGCAACATCCCCACGATCTTCGCCAGCGGCGGCCCCATGCGCGCGGGCCGCCTCGACGGCAAGCCCGTCGACCTGATCTCGGTGTTCGAGGGCGTGGCCCAGTTCAACAACGGCAAGATTGACGAGAAGCAGCTTGACGGCATCGAGTCGTCGGCCTGCCCCGGATGCGGGTCCTGCTCGGGCATGTTCACCGCCAACTCCATGAACTGCCTCTGCGAAGCCATCGGGCTGGCGTTGCCCGGCAACGGCACGGTCCTGGCCGACGACCCCGCGCGCCGCGAACTCTGGAAGCAAGCGGCGCGCCGCGTGGTCGAAATGGCCCTTGCCGAAGGTCCGCGCCCGCGCGAGCTGGTCACCCTCGAGTCCGTGGACAACGCCTTCGCGCTGGACATGGCGATGGGCGGCAGTTCCAACACGGTGCTGCACACCCTCGCCATCGCGCGCGAGGCGGGCATCGCGTACGATCTGGAACGCATCAACGCCATCTCGCGGCGCTGCCCCAACGTCTGCAAAGTCGCGCCTTCCAGCGCCTACCACATGGAAGATGTCGACGCCGCGGGCGGCGTCCACGCCATCCTCAAGCGGATCGCGGAGATTCCCGGCCTGCTGCACACGGCGTGCCGGACCGTCAGCGGCCAAACGCTCGGCGAGAACATCGCCGCGGCCGCGGTGAAAGACGACTGCGTGATCCGCACGCTCGACAACGCCTACTCGAAGGACGGCGGGCTCACGATCCTGCGCGGCAACCTCGCCGAGCAGGGCGCGGTCGTCAAAAAAGCCGGCGTCGCCGCCTCGATGCTCGCCTTCGAGGGCCGGGCCATCTGTTTCGACTCGCAGGAGGAGGCGTGCGACGGCATTCTGGCCGGCAAGGTCCAGGCCGGTCACGTCGTGGTCATCCGTTACGAGGGTCCGCGGGGCGGCCCCGGCATGCAGGAGATGCTCGCGCCGACCTCCTACATCATGGGCGCGGGCCTCGGCGAGTCCGTGGCGCTGATCACGGACGGCCGTTTCTCCGGCGGCACGCGCGGCGCCTGCATCGGGCACATCTCCCCCGAGGCGGCTGAAGGCGGTCTGATCGGCCTGCTGCGGGATGGCGATCCCATCCGCATCGACATTCCCGGCCGCCGTCTGGAGGCGCTGCTGGACGAGACGGAAATCGCGCGCCGCCGCGCCGCCGCGCCGGCCTGGAAACCGCGTGACCTGGGCGGATGGCTGCGGCGTTACGCGCTGTCGGTCGGCAACGCGAGTTCCGGCGCCTCACTGCTGTAATCCGGGTTTGCGCGGCATGCCAACGCAGGGCCGTCTCCCCGATGCGTCCGCGACGGGTCCGGGGAGCCGCCCGCTACCGCTGTCTCCAGGCTGGCGGGCAAGCCCCGCACATTGTGCCCGCAGGACCGATCGGCTTGAAGTGACCCGGGCTTTCACCTATACTGCAAGCCATCCGATCCGGAGGGGTGTCTGAGTGGTTGAAAGAACCGGTCTTGAAAACCGGCGTGCCGCAAGGTACCGGGGGTTCGAATCCCTCCCCCTCCGCCAATCCGTTTCCCTTCCGCCGCCCAATGAACAGGGAGGGATGAGAACCCCCGGGTTCGACCGCCTGCGAAGCGGGCAGAGGCCGCACCGCAGCGTGCGGCAGGGAGGCGCAGCCGACCGGCAATCCCTCCCCCTCCGCTGGCGAGGGTGGGATTTGCGGTGGCGGTCGCGGGAACGGCCAGCGGAGCCGTCACCAACGTGTATCTCTGGAACGGCGGCGCGGGTGACGGAGACTGGTTCAACGCGGCCAACTGGACCGGACCCGGCGGAGGACCGGGCCTCCCGGGCGAGACCACGGATATCCCCGCCATCCTGGACGGTGCCTTTTTCGCCGCGGCGTCCAATGTCAGCGCAACCGTCACCTACACGCCGGGAACGCCCACCGTTTTCGACCACCTTTTCATCGGCAAGGCCGACGCCACCCCGCTGACTTTCGAACTCGGTGGAAACATGACGGTGGAGTACCAGAGCGCGTACCCGAACAATGTGGTTGCGCCCTACTGGTACGGCATCACCGCCGCCAACATCGGTTCGGGCGGCAATCTGACTTTCAATGTGAACTCGGGCGTCTGCGATATCCGTAACGGCGTGACCTTCAATCTGTCCGAGTTAAACGTGGCGGCCGGCGCCGAGCTGTATTTCAACCTGTCTTCAGCCAACCGCGACAGCTCCCTCACGGGAAAAGCGGACGTGCGGGGCTGGATGGGGTTCGCGGGACCGGCGTACGGGGATGAGTCCACCCTGCGCAACCGCCTCCTGCTTCTGCAGGGGGACGTTCGGGTGGATGGCGGCACACTCTACCCCGAGGGGATCTCGCTGAATTCGCTCGAGGGGTTCCCCGCCACGCTCAGCCTCACCAACCACGCCGCGGCACTGACCCGGTATGGTTCGCAGGGCATAATCCTGCGGGGCGCCATGACCGCGGCGTACGACAGCCGGATCGACGTGCGCGACAACAGCGCGGTCACGAATCGGGGGCCCCTGCGGATCGGCGGCAGCAACTGGAACGGCTCCAATCGCGCGGGCACCGCGACGGTTGCGATTCAGGAGGGCCACTGGTTTCAGGGCGGGGCGACCTGCATCGGCGACGGCCGTGTCGGGGTGCTGGCCCTCGCTTCCGGAGGGAGTTTCGAAACCCCGTCGGATGTTTATGTGGGCGGCGGCCGTGTGACCGCATCGGCGGAAGAGCACCTCCGGGCGCCCGGAACGGGGATCGCGTACGGCGGAACGCTGACGGTCACGGGAGGAACGGTGACGGTGAGCAAACCCGACGCCCTGACTCCGCATACGGCGACATGGGCGGGGATTGCGACCCACCTCTGCTTCGAACTGTTGCCGTGGGACTTCACCTACAGCGGCATGCGTGTGGCCTTCTCCGCGCTCAAATCCGGCGGCGCGGGCCTGGAAACCGGACGGGTCTATTTCGCGTCCGACGGCGCGGGGCTGGGTGCGATACGGCAACGTTACCGGTTCACGGTTGAGACCAATCTGGCGTTCAGTTCGACCGGTCTCACCGGCACCAAATACGATACGGGCGACGGCGCCAACACCTATCACACGTTTCCCGCACAATTGAGGATCGGAAACGTCATGACGTTCAGCGGCGGCACGCCGGTCAAAGAACTGATGAACACCGGCACGCTTCATCTGGTCTCCGGCGCGCTCACCGCGGACGAACTGATCGCCACGAACGGCGCGGCCAGCATCCTCCGGTTCGACGGCGGTACCCTGTCCGCCGGCGCCATGACGGTGGCCAACGGCGCCCCCGTCACCATCGGTGACGGCACGGCGCCGGCAGCCCTTGTCCTGACGGGATCAAACGGCTACACCTTTGCCGACGGCCTGATCGTCAATTCCGGCGGCACGCTCTCCGCAGGGGGCACGGGAGTGGTTCGTCAGGTCACGCTCACAGGGGATGTGACCTTTCTTTCCGGTTCGCTTTACGACTGGGACTGCAACACCGAGACAACCGACGTGACGCATGTCGCGGGAACCCTGACGCTGCCCGCGTCCATGACCGTCCGGGTCCGCCAGACGGGGGGCGGATCCGTTGTGCCGGGGGTTCTGCTGTCCGCCGACGCCATCGCGGGATCGGTGAGCGGCTGGACTGTGGAAGGCGCGGACGCCGCATATCGTGCGGTTGTGGATGACAGCGGAAAACGGATTCTGCTGGGTTCTCCGCGCGGCACGGTGATCACCGTCCTGTAACCGCCTGAGGCTCGCAGACCACGCGGCCCGAGATCGCGCGCTTGAGGGTCAGGGGGTCGGAATAGCCGACCCCGCTGTCAGCGGGCAGACCGAAAGCCAGACGCGAGATCCGCACACCGGACGGTTTCAGCATTTCGCCGATGTATCCGGCTGTCGCGTCGCCCTCCATGTCGGTGCTGAGCGCCAGCAGCACCTCCCGGATCGGCCCCTGGGACACACGCCGCACGAGCGCGACCAGTCGCAAATCCGACGGACCGGTCTGTTTGGCGGGGGAGAGCTTGCCCATCAGGGCATGGTAGCGGCCGCGGAAGCCGCCGGAACGCTCGATAGAAACGATGTCCGCCGGTTCTTCCACCACGCAAAGCAGGCTGTCGTCCCGCATCGGATCCGCACACAAGGCGCACGGGTCGCGGGTTTTGGCGGTGAAGCCGCCGCACACCGAACAGCAGCAGACCGTTTCCCGCGCCTCACGTAAGGCGCACACCAGGGTGTCCAGCAGCAGTTCCGGTTTACGCAGCAGCGCCAGAGCCGCACGTTCCGCCGACCGTCTGCCCAGCCCGGGCAGTTTGGACAGGGCCCGGATCAGATTATCGACCGGCGGCACCATCGTTCGCTTACCCTCCGAACATGTCGCCCATGCCCGCGCCCTGCATCATTTTGGCCATGGCTTCCTGTGTCTGTTTCTTCACGCCTTTGAGCGCGCCGTTAACCACATTGCCCAGCATCGTCTCAAAACGTTCCGGCTTGCCGGCGAGCACATCGGCGAGCGCCTCTTGCGTCACCTTGAGGGAAACGACCGTGAAATCGCCGCGCGCCACACAGGTGATCCCTCCGTTCGCGTACTCGCAGGTGATCTTCTCGATCTCGGACTGAATCCGCTTGGCTTCCTTCCGCATCTGCATCGCCTGTTTCACCTGGTCCAACATGCCCATGATCCATCACTCCTTACAGGATTCCACACCGTTCCCCCACACCCCGGTACGGGAGACAAGACGGGGAGAGTGTAACCCATACGGCTCCGGATTCTCAAGCCTGTTTGCGGATTTTCCGGAACGCCAACCCGCAGATCTCGCGGATCTCGCGGATCCCCAAGACGAAGGTGCCGCCGAGGTAGGCGCAGCCGAAGACGGTGCCCGCCGCGGTCAGACGCAACAGGTCCCCAACACGCCCCGTCAGCCCCGCAAGCGGCCGCACGCGGAGCGTCAGCCACCCCAGGAGGGCGGCCAGACCGGCCGCCAGAGTGACGCGCGCAAGAAACGCCGCCGTCTCCCGGAACGGGAAAACCCGGGCATTTGCCCGCAGCATCCGGACCAGCGTCAGGCTCTTGAGCGTGCGGGCCAGCGTGAACCCGCCGGCGATGAAGGCCAACACGACCAGCTCGCGTCCGCCCGCAATCTTCAGGCCGAACCAACTGACCCCCATACTGATGACGGAGAACACCACGCCGATTAGGGTCACAGAGACCATCCTGCGGTTTGCGAAGAACGCCTGCATCACCAGCATCTCGATCGCCGCGGCCGGCAGGACGAACGTGTAGAAGGAGAGCGAAACCGCCGTACGCTGAACCGCCGTCGCGTCAAAATACCCGCCCCGGAAAATCAGCGAGGTGACCGGCACCGCCGCCACCGCCACGAAGACCGCGAACGGCACGAACACGGAGAGCAGCATCCGGCCGAAACGCGTGACCAACTGTCCCAAGCTGGCATGGTCCTGCTTGTCCACCAGCTCGCAGAAGAACGGGAAAACCGCGATCGAGAGCGTGTACGGCACCAGATACAGCAAGGTGCTCTGTAGCTTGCGCCCCATCGAATTCGCCTGCATGAGGCCCGATTCGTCCAGCGCGCTCAACACATAGACGTCATTGACCTGATCGCGGACTTTGGCGATCAGGATGCCGGCCAGGAGCGGGATCGCCAGCAGGCAGAGGGTTCGGAACGCCGGGTGGGACCACGCGAGCTGCGGCCGGACAAAACGCAGCTTGTCGCGAAGCCCGAACAGGTGCACGGCCAGTTTGCAGACCGATCCGGCCACGAGACCCCACATCAGCATCTGGGCGCCCTCGCGCGACAAAAGCGTCCCGACCACGAGGAACCCGACAGCGCAGAATTTCCACACCGCATCGCCGAACGCCGCCAGGAAAAACCGCTTGTATCCGTTCAGCAGCACGTAGGTGGTCGAGCCCAGCGAAAGTCCCACCACGGCCGGAGCCAGGATCCTGACACTGCGCGCCGCCAGCGCGAACTTCTCGGGCGAGTCCTGCGGCCCCCACTGCGTCAGGAACGCCACCACCGCATGGGGCGCGACGCACAGCAGCGTCGCGACGGCCACCAGCACGCAAAACTGCAGGGTCAGAATCGTGTTAGCGAACTGCCAGGCGCCGCGCTCCGACTTCGTGTCCAGCTCGCGCATGAAAACCGGCAGCAGCGACGGCCCCAGCACTTCCTCGCCGATGAGGAAAAGCATATAGACACACCGTTCGAAGGCGAACACGTACACGACGTCGAACACGCCGGGCGGAAGATAACGTCCCATGACGACGGACTGGATCAGCCCCGCCAGTTTGAACAGGGCATGGGCCACCAGAATGGAAAACCCGGCTTTGACGATCTGTTTTTCGAGACTCGTCTTTTGTCCCCCCATACGTCCCCCCCAGACGGAAACCGGTGCTGCCCCCTCCGGCTTTCTTTTCACTCCATCATCTGCATATCGCACAACGTGCGGTACCCGTTGCCCGCGGCCCACAATTGCTCATGGGTCCCGCGCTCGATGATGGCCCCCTTCTCCATCACCAGAATCTGATCCGCATTGCGGATGGTGCTCAGGCGGTGGGCGATGGCGAATGTGGTCCGGTTGGCCATGAGCCGGTTGATCGCATCCTGCACCAGACGTTCGGTCACCGTGTCCAACGCGCTGGTCGCCTCGTCCAGGATCAGGATGGGCGGATTCTTGAGAATCGCGCGGGCGATCGCCACACGCTGGCGTTCCCCGCCGCTCAACGCGAACCCCTTCTCCCCCACCACCCGGTCATACCCTTCCGGATGGTCCGAGATGAACGCATGCGCGTTGGCCATTTGCGCCGCGGCGATCACCTGTTCGCGGGTCGCGTCCGGCATGCCGTACCGGATATTGTTCTCAATGGTGTCGTTGAACAGAACCGTCTCCTGCGTGACCACACCGATCAGATTCCGCAAGTCCCCGATCTCCATCTGCCGCAGATCCACCCCGTCCAAGGTCACGGACCCGGAAACGGGATCGTAGAACCTTGCCAACAGGTTGGCCACCGTCGTTTTTCCGGAACCGGTCCCGCCGACCACCGCCACAATCGAACCGCGCGGCAACTCGAACGAAACGTCGCGGATCGTGAGGTCGGGTCCGTCCCCATACCGGAAACAGACGCGGTCGAAACGCACGGCATCTTCGAACCGCTCCTTGCGGACCGGCCGGGCCGCCTGCGGCAGGCTCACATCCAGGTCCAACAGGGAGTACATGCGCGCCAGGGCGGCGCGGCCGCGCTCCAACTGGGCCTGAACCTTGCCGAGCTGTTTCATCGGGCGGTAGGCCACCAGAATCGGCACCAGCAGCGGCGCGATCTGATCGATCGTCAGACGCCGGAAATAGCAGTAGGTGACAAAAGCGAAACACAGGAAAATCGCCACGCACTCCACGGCCGGGGTGATCAGCAGCTCGATCCGCACGGCCCGCAGCACACTCTTCATGTAGAAGTGATTCGCCTTCCGGTACTTTTCGATCTCAATCGCCTCCGTGTGATACGCCTTGACCACGCGGATGCAGGTCAGGTTCTCATGGATCTTGGACACCACAAAGGAGATCCGGTGCAACGACTTCCGGGACCAGCGGCGGACCCAGGACCCCAAAACCGCCATGGGGAACAGCACCAGCGGAAATCCGACGAGCACCAGCACCAACGTCTCGATCATGTTGTTCCGGATCGCGAACCAGATCACAAACCCGATGGAAAACAGAATTTCAAAGGGGGCGCGGCACAAATCGGCCAGCGTGTGCGCGATCACATGGTCAACCTGTTGCGGATCACTGGTACACCGGCTCATCAGTTGTCCGACATCGATCTTCCCGAAAAAACCGAGCGACTGCTTTTGCAGGTGGCTGAAGAGTTCGATGCGGAAATCCTGCACCACTTTCGCGCCGGTCCAGCGCAGGAAGTAGTGGTTCAGATACAGGGCGGTCATTTTGACCAGCATGACAAGCGGCACCACGAACAGGGCGATCAGGAGCAGTTCGCCCGTCATCCGGCCCTCCGCATCCCGGAAGGAGAGGCCGACACGGTTACCCAGGGCCTCCATCCGGCCGAACCAGGACGGCAATTTGCCCGCGGCGGCCGCGCGGGGATTCTTCGTGCGGCTGGCGAGCAGGCTCTTCAGACTGGCGTCCAGCCGTTGCGGTGCCGGAGAAGGCTCTTCCGCGCGGTCCGCGGAGGCGGCATGCGCGGAGGGCGCAATCTCCTCCACCGCATGCACCTGCCGGATGACCGGCTGGATCACCTGATAAATGGGCAGCATGGAACCGGCCGTGACCGATCCGGCCAGCAGGCCGGCCAGCAGGCGGAACCGGTATTTCCGCGCATAGCGGTAAAGACGTCCGTAGGCGCCGGCAAACGAATACTCTCTGTCGAAATATTCAACCATATGCTATCCGCCTGAAGTCAGAAACCGTTCCGCCTCCAATGCGGCCATGCATCCCGACCCCGCGGCGGTGACCGCCTGTTTGTAGTGACGGTCCTGCACATCGCCCGCCGCGAACACGCCCGGCAAAGACGTGCGCGTGTTGCGCGTGACCACATACCCTTCCGAATCCGATTCCACCTGGCCGGCAAAGAGCGCGGTGTTGGGCGTATGGCCGATCGCGACAAACACCCCTCGCACCGGAAGCTCCGTGAAGGCTCCGGTTTGAACATGCCGCAGACGCAGTCCCGTCACGTCCGCCACACCCAACACCTCCTCCACGACCGAATCCCAGACAACCGCGATCCGCGGCGAGGCCAACACCCGATCCGCCATGATTTTCGAGGCGCGGAACGCGTCACGGCGGTGGACGATGGTCACCTGTCCGGCCATGCGCGCGAGATACAGCGCGTCCTCCATCGCCGTATCCCCCCCGCCGATGACTGCCACCGGCTGCCCCTTGAAAAACGAGCCGTCACAGGTGGCGCAGGCCGAAACGCCCTTCCCCATCAGCCGCCGCTCGGAATCGAGACCCAAATACCGCGCGCTGGCGCCGGTTGCGATGATCACCGTGCGCGTTTTCAGTTCCCCCCCCAACATCAGCGTGACGGTCTTCTCTTCCGCGGTCAGCGCGCAAGCCGAGACTTCGTCGGCCAGGCAGCGGACGCCGAGGCGTTCCGCCTGCTTGCGCATGGTCATGACCAGCGTGGTCCCGTCGACCGGGTTCTCGAACCCCGGGAAATTCTCGACGTCGGTCGTCTGGGTCAACTGCCCGCCGGGCTGCATGCCTTCGATCAGCACCGGATTCAGGTTGGCGCGCGCCGCATAAATCGCCGCCGTCAGACCCGCGGGTCCGCTCCCGATAATCACCACATTCTCCACAGGCCCCTCCCCTCTCCGGAATACACCGCAAGCGGCTCTTCCCGCCTACGTGTACCGCAACACCTCATCCACCGTGGTATAGCCGTCGAGCACATTCCGGATCGCGTCCTCGCGCATGGTCCGCATGCCCAATTCCCGGGCGCGCTCCCGGATGAACAGGGTGGGCCGGCGTTCGTTGATCAACTCGCGGATCGGATCGCTCACCCGCAGATACTCGAACACCCCTTTCCGTCCCTTGTATCCGGTGCCGTTGCATTTGGAGCATCCCCGGCCGTAATAAAACGGCCGGTCCCCGACCGCGGCGCGCTTCAGGTCCATGCGGCCCAAGGTGTCATCATCCGGCGTGTAGGGCTCCTTGCAGTTCAGGCAGATGGTGCGGACCAGGCGCTGCCCGAGCACCGCCTCCAGGGTGGACGCGATGAGATACGGCGCCACATTCATGTCGACCAGGCGCGTGACCGCGCCGGCCGCATCATTGGTGTGCAGCGTGCTGAACACCAGATGGCCGGTGAGGGAGGCCTGCACCGCGATTTCGGCGGTCTCGAGATCGCGGATCTCGCCGATCATCATGATGTCGGGATCCTGGCGCAGAAAGGCGCGCAGCACCTTGGGGAAGGTGTTCCCCGCGCTCGGATTGATCTGGACCTGAACGATGCCGTCCATGTCGTATTCAACCGGCTCCTCGGCGGTCAGCAGTTTCTGGTCGATCGTGTTGATCCGGCGCAGACAGGAGTACAGCGTCGTGGTTTTTCCGGAACCGGTCGGCCCCGTGACGATGATGATGCCGTTGGGTTTCTCGATGTCCAGGGTCAGGTCCTCATAGACATCTTCCGGCAGCCCGACGTTTTCGAGATCGAGCGAAACCACGCTGCGGTCCAGCACGCGGAGCACGACGCTTTCCCCATGCGAGGTCGGCAGGCAGGAGACACGCAGATCCACCGAATGGCCGGCCACAGTCAGCGCGATGCGCCCGTCCTGCGGCACGCGCCGTTCTGCGATGTTCAGGCCGGACATGACCTTGATACGCGAGATGATCGGCAGGGCCAGGCGGCGGGGCGGCGGCGACATCTCATACAGGGCGCCGTCCACGCGGTACCGGATCTTGAAATCGGTTTCAAACGGCTCAAAGTGGATGTCGGAGGCCCGGTCCGTGACCGCCTGGTAGAGCACGAGGTTCACGAACCGGATGACCGGCGCGGCGGACGCGGCGGACTCCAGACTCTTGTCATCCGCATCATCCACGTCCAGCGAGGCGTCCAGCTTGAGGTCCGACTCGAGGCTGTTGAGCATGTCCGCGACGGTCGCGCTTTCGTCGCCGTAGTATTCGGCGACGCGCGTGCGCACATCGTTCTCGCGCGCCATGACGAACTGCACGTCACGGGTCAGCACGAACATCAGTTCGTCCATGACGTGCGGGTCGATCAGATCGCTGGTGGCCAGCGTGATGGTTCCGGCGGTGGCATACACCGGCAGGACATTGTACATGCGGGCCACACTGGCGGGAATGCTCTGGATCACATCCGTGTCGAGCGACATCACCGCGAGGTCCACCACGTCGCATCCCTGGTACGCGGCCATCATGCCCAGCAGGTCATCCTCACTCACGTATCCGGCGTCCACCAGCAGCGTGCGGAGGGGCTTGCCGGTGTTTTTATGCTCATCGCGCAACTCCTCCGCCTGCTGCTGATCGATGATGCCGTTGCTGACCACCAGATCGATCAGCGGGTCATAGGACGGCGCAAGGGGTGTCAGGGTTTCAGCCATCAGTTCCTCCTCGACTGAAGTTCGTCCTTCAATTTCTGGACCAGCGTGTCCGGATCCTGCGACTTGGTGACGAGATCATCGTACGAGATCATCCCGCCCAGATACAGGTCCATCAGATGTGAGTCGAGCGAAGTCATGCCGAATTTGGCCCCGGTCTGGATGTCGGACGAGATCTGGAACGTCTTGTTGTCGCGGATCCGGGAGCGGATGGACGGTGTCGAAATCATGATTTCGAACGCCGCCACGCGGCCGGGCTTGTCCACCCGCGCCAGCAGCAATTGCGAGATCACGGCCACGAGGCCCACGGACAACTGCGTGCGGACCTGTTCCTGCTGATCGGTGGGGAAGGCGTCCACGATACGGTCCACCGTGGCGGCCGCACCCGTGGTGTGCAGCGTGGCGAACACCAGATGGCCGGTCTCCGCCGCCGTGATCGCGGCCTGCATGGTCTCCAGGTCGCGCATTTCGCCCACGAGGATGACATCCGGGTCCTGACGCAGCGCGCGGCGGATCGCTTCGGCGAAGGACGGCACGTCATGCCCGATCTCGCGTTGGGTCACCACCGATTTTTTGTGCGGGTGGTAATATTCGATCGGGTCCTCCACCGTGATGACGTGGACATCGCGCTCGCGGTTGATGATATCGATCATGCTGGCCAGCGTGGTGGTTTTACCGGAACCGGTGGGCCCGGTCACCAGAATCAGCCCGCGCGGGCGGAAGAGCAACTCTTTGACCTGCTCCGGCAACCCGATCTGTTCCAGCGTGAGCAGTTTGCTGGGGATCTGGCGCAGCACGATGCCGAACTGAGCCCGCTCCTTGAAGACGGAGACACGGAAGCGGGCCAGATCGCCGAACGGCAACGCGAAATCCGCGCCCCCGCACTCCTCAATCTCCTTCAGCTTGTCCTCGGCGGTAATCATCCGGGCCAGCGCTTCCGTATCCTCGGGCGTCAACACCGGACTGTCCAACGGCGTCAGGGCCCCGTGAATGCGAAGCATCGGCGGAATGCCGACGCGGATGTGCAGATCCGAGGCCCCCTCTTCCACGGTGGCCTGTAACAATTCGTTCATGTTGATTTCCGTGCTCATCAGTCCGCGTCTCCCATGGTTGCCCGCAACACCTCTTCCAGCGTCGTCATGCCTGAGGCCACCTTGAGCAGGCCATCCTCGCGCAACGTCCGCATGCCCATTTCCCGTGCCCGGGTGCGCAGCACCGTGGCCGGCGAATGGTCGAAGATCAGTCGTTGGATCGTGTCATCAATCTGGAAAATCTCAAAGATGCCTTTGCGTCCCTTATACCCCGACTGACCGCAGGCCGGGCAGCCGGCGCCTTTATACATCTGCGACACCGTGGCGTTTTTGGACACGGCGCCGAGCATCTTGAGCTCGCGTTCGGTCGGCTTGTGCTCCGCGCGGCATTTGTCGCAGATCGCGCGCACCAGCCGCTGCGCCATGGCGGCGCGCAGCGCGGACGCCACCAGAAACGGCTTCACGCCGATATCCAGCAGACGCGTGACCGCACTGGGCGCGTCATTGGTGTGCAGCGTGCTGAAAACGAGGTGTCCCGTGAGGGCCGCCTCCATCGCGATGTCCGCCGTTTCATGATCGCGGATCTCACCGATCATCACGATGTTCGGCGCCTGACGCAGGATGGACCGGAGCGCGGCGGAAAAATCCAACCCCACATCCTTGTTCACCTGCACCTGATTGATGCCGGACATCTGATACTCGACCGGGTCCTCGACCGTGATGATTTTCCGGTCCGGCAGATTGATCTGGCCGAGGCAGGCGTAAAGGGTGGTCGTTTTGCCGGACCCGGTGGGCCCCGTCACCAGAAGCACCCCGTCCGGCAGGGAGATCAGCCGCTCGAACTTGTTCTGGTCATCCGACAGGAAGCCGAGCTGCGGCAGGCCCAGCGAGAGGTTGGATTTGTCCAGAATACGCATGACGATGCTCTCGCCGTGGTTGGTCGGCACCGACGACACGCGCAGATCGAGGTCGCGCCCCTGCACTTTGATTTGGATCCGCCCGTCCTGCGGCACCCGCTTCTCGGAGATCTTCATGTTCGACATGATCTTCACGCGGCTGAGGATCGCCGCCTGCAGCCGCTTGGGGGGGGTGTCCATCTGCCGCAGCACGCCGTCGATCCGGTACCGCACACGGAACGTCCGTTCCATCGGCTCCAGATGGATATCGGACGCGCGCATCTTGCAGGCTTCCGTGATGATCATGCTGACCAGCCGGATCACCGGGGCGTCCGAGTCGGCGGAATCCTGGCCGGCGTCGCTTTTCGCCTTCTCCGCCACGTCGATCTCGCTGTCCGACATGGAGCCGTAGACGCTCTCAAACGATTCCGGATACAGCCGGTCGACCGCGGCCCGCACTTCGGCGCGCGGCGCCACAACCGCCTCGACGTTCATTTTGAGCACGTACCGCAGGCTGTCCACCGTGTCGTAGCCCATGGGATCGCTCAATGCCACGGTCACCGAATCTTCGGTCCGGGTGACCGGCACCACGCCGTACTTGCGCGCGACATCCGACGGAACCACCTCGGTGACCGCGGGATCGATGGCATCAGCGTTGACATGCACGTACTCCATGCCGAACTGGGCGGCGATCAGGCTCAGCACGTCGTCTTCGGACACGATTCCGGTCTGAACCAGAATATCGAGCGTTGTCTCCCCTTCCTGCTTGATCGAGTTCGCGACCGCTTCGGCCTGTTCGGCGGACACATACCCCTGCTCACGCAGAAGTTGCACGACATAATCATCATTCGAAGTCACAATCGCTCTCCCCGTAACACGGCCGGCCCGCTCACGTCCGCGTCGCCAACCGTTCCGCCACCAGTCGGCCGACCCGTTTGGGGTCCGCCTTCCCGCGGCTCGCTTTCATCACCTGCCCGACCAGAAACCCCGCCGCGGCTTTTTTGCCGGCCCGGTAATCCTCAACCGATTTGGCGTTCTCCCGGAACACCTGGTCGAGGAACGCCTGGAGCGCGGCGTCATCGCTCACCTGGGCCAGGCCGCGCGCCGCGACCCGCGCGGCGGGCATGCCGCCCTCGCGGAACAGCTCGGGCAGCAGTTCCTTGGCGGTCGGCCCGTTAATCACGCCCTCCTCCACCAGCCGCACCAGCTCCGCAAGCGCGGCCGGCGTCAGCGCGCACGTGCCTACCGGCCGGCCCGATTCCGCGAGCAGCCGCATGACCTCGGTCATGAACCAGTTGGATACCGTCTTCCCCATGCCGGGGTTGCAGGCCCGCGCCGCGGCCTCAAAGAAATCGGCGTTCTCCCGGGAGTCCGCCAGGACCCCCGCGTCATACGCCGGGATGCCGTACTCCGCCATCATCCGCTCGCGCCGCGCGGCCGGCGCCTCCGGCAACTGCGCACGCCACGTCTCGATCAGCGCGTCCGTCAGCGCCACCGGCACCAGGTCCGGCTCGGGGAAGTAGCGGTAGTCATGCGCGTTCTCTTTGCCGCGCATCGTTTGGGTCTCCCCCTGTTCCGGATCCCACCGCCGGGTCTCCTGCACCAGGGTGCCGCCGCCCCGCACCACGGCGAGCTGCCGCGCGATCTCATACTCCAGCGCCGCGTGAATCCCTTTGAAGGTGTTCATGTTCTTGATTTCCACCTTCGTGCCGAGTTGCGTCTGCCCCTCGGGCCGCACGCTGATGTTCACATCCGACCGCATATTCCCCTCTTCGAGGTTGCAGTCGCTCACCCCCGCATACACGAGCAGTTGCCGGAGCGCCTGGAGGTAGGCCATCGCCTCAGCCGGCGACGTGAGGTCGGGCTCGGAAACGATCTCCATCAGCGGCGTGCCGCAGCGGTTGAAATCAACCCCGCTGAATTGCGCGTAATGGTTGATCTTCGCGGCGTCCTCCTCAAGGTGGATGTGGTTGATCCGGATCCGTCTCGGTCCCTCCGGCGTTTCGATGGTCACCCCGCCCCCCAGGCAGAGCGGGTGCGTGTTCTGCGAAATCTGATAGTCCTTGGACATGTCCGGATAGAAATAATTTTTCCGGTCGAACGTGCTGTGCCGGTTGATTTCACACCCCAGCATCAGGCCGGAGAGAACCGTCAGCCGGATGGCCTCGCGGTTCATCACCGGCAGCGCGCCCGGATACCCGAGGCAGACCGGGCAGACATGGGTGTTCGGCTCCCCGCCGAACGCCAGGCCGCAGCCGCAGAACATCTTGGTGGCGGTCTTGAGCTGCACATGCGTTTCCAGGCCGATGGTGATGAGGTAACGGCTCATGCCCGCACCTCCCGCTCGACCGCCTGCCCGGCCCGCAGCACCGCGCACTCGCCGAACGCCGGACCGAGAATCTGGAGGCCGACCGGCAATCCCGCCGCGGTCCGGCCGCACGGCACGGAGAGGCCGCAGATCCCGGCCAGGTTGGCGGGCACCGTGAAAATGTCGCCCAGATACATGGTGAGGGGATCCTCACACCGCTCGCCGATACGGTACGCCGGCGTGGGCGCCACCGGCGTGAAAAGCACATCGCAACGGCCGAACGCCTCCGTGAAATCGCGCCGGATCAGGGTCCGGACTTTCTGCGCGCGCCCGTAATACGCGTCATAATACCCGCTGCTCAAGACATACGTCCCCAAAATGATGCGCCGCTTGACCTCCCGGCCGAACCCCTCCGCCCGGCTGCGGGCGTACAGGTCAAACACCGAGGCGGGGCGGCCCGTCCGGTGACCGTAACGCACCCCGTCGAAACGCGCCAGATTGGCGGACGCCTCCGCCGTGGCCACGATATAGTAGACCGCGATCGCATATTCGGTGTGCGGCAGGCTCAGCTCCACAATCTCGGCGCCCGCCGCCGCGCACGCGTCCACGGTCCGGCGCACGCACGCCATCACCTCCGGATCCGTGCCGCCGACAAAATACTCCTTCGGCAGGCCGATCCGCAAACCCCGCGCGCCGCCGGCGAGCGCCGCCCGGTAATCGGGCACCGGCATGTCCGGCGTGGTCCCGTCCCGCGGATCCGCACCCGCCAGCGTCCGCAACAGGACCGCCGCATCCTCAACGGTCCGGGTCATGGGGCCCACCTGGTCCAGGGAGGAGGCGTACGCCGTGACGCCGTACCGCGACACGCGGCCGTAAGAGGGCTTGAGCCCCACGCAGCCGCAGAATGCGGCGGGCTGGCGGATCGACCCGCCCGTATCGGTGCCCAGCGCCGCGATGGCCTCGCCCCCGGCCACCGCCGCGGCCGACCCGCCGCTCGATCCGCCCGGTACCCGTTCCGGATCATGCGGATTGCGCGTGACCGCAAACGCCGAGCCCTCGGTGGACGACCCCATGGCGAACTCGTCCATGTTGGTGCGGCCCGCAAACACCGCGCCCGCGGCCCGCAGCCGCGCCGCAACCGTCGCATCGTACGGGGCCACATACCCCCGCAGCATGTTGGAGGCGCAGGTGCAGGGCTGTCCCGAAACGTTGATCAGGTCCTTGACCGCCACCGGCATCCCGAGCAGGTCCCCGTCGTGCCCCGCCGCCCGCGCGGCATCCGCCGCGGCGGCCTGCCGCAGCGCCCCCTCCTCATCCACGCTCAGATACGCGCGCAGGGCGCCATCCTTCTCCCGGATCGCATCCAGCACGGCCCGTGTCAGCTCGACCGAGGAGAACGTCTTTTGTCTCAGCCCCTCCGCCGCCGCGCATAGTGTCAAACCCGCCACATCCATCATGTCGACTCCCGCCCTCACCCCTCCCGGCTCCGCCGCCCGCAGGCGGCCCCGTTCAGGCGTCCTCCACAATCTTCGGCAGCCGGAACTCGAACCCGTTGCGTTCCGGCGCATTCGCCAGGAAAGGCTCACGCGCCTCCGGCGCGATTGCCCGATCCTCGCGGAACACGTTCACCAGGTTCTGTCCGTGCCGCGTCGGCTCGATTCCGTCGAGGTCCAGTTCGCCGATCTTCTCGACATAGCCCACAATCGTCTCCAACTGCCGCTGAAACAGCCGCTGTTCCTCCGGCGTCAGCTCGATCCGCGCCAATTCGGCCACATACGCCACGTTAATCGTATCCTTCACCTGCGGCTCCTCTCCGGGCTCCCGTCCTCTTCCGGCACCTGTAAAACGAAGGGATTTATGTTACCTTATTCCGCTCTGAAGGCACAATTCAAATACGCGCGGCCCGGGCAACAAAAAAACCGGGGAGGATGCGTAGATCATCCGCCCCGGTTTTCAATGGCATCGGGAAGACGCTCAGTCCTGCCCGAAACCTTTGCCCGCCAGATACTCGAGCACCTTGCCGACCGACGTCAGCTTCTCGGCGTCCTCGTCCGGGATTTCCGCGCCGAACTCCTCTTCGAACGCCATGATCAGCTCCACGGTGTCCAGCGAGTCCGCACCCAGATCATCGATGAACGATGCTTCCGGTGTGACCTGCTCCGCGTTGACGCCCAACTGCTCAACGATGATCTCTTTGACCCGCTCTTCCAGTTTGCTTGCCATGTACTCTCTCCTTGATCTGGTTTCTCTTGTTACACAGTTGCGGCACATGCCGCGCCAATCCGATCACATCACCATGCCGCCGTTGACGTTCAGCGTCTGCCCGGTAAGGTAGCTCGCCTGTTCGGACGCGAGGAACACCACCGCATGCGCGATGTCGTCCACGGTGCCGAAGCGGCCCAGCGGGATCCGCGCCAGATACTGTTTGCGCACGTCCTCCGACAGCGCGTCCGTCATCTTCGACGAGATGAACCCCGGCGCGATCGCGTTCGCCCTGACCCCGCGCCCCGCCAGCTCATTGGCCGTGGACTTGGTCAAGGCGATCACGCCGGCCTTGGAAGCCGCGTAGTTGGCCTGTCCGGCGGTGCCGATGATTCCGCTGATGGAGGCGATGTTGACGATCGCCCCGCTGCGCTGCTTCATCATGTGCTTGGCCGCGGCGCGCGAGAACAGGAAGGTGCCCTTGAGGTTGACGCGGATCACCGCATCCCAGTCCTCGTCCGACATCCGCACCAGAAGCGTGTCTTTCGTGATGCCGGCGTTGTTGACGAGGATGTCCACCTTGCCGAAGACCTGGACCGCCTCCTGCACGCAGGCGTTCACGGCCGCGCTGTCCCCCACGTCCACCGCCAGCGGCAACGCCCTGCGGCCGAACCCCTCGACCATGCCCGCCGTCTCGGCAAGCCACTCGGCCTGCAAATCGCAGATCACCACATCGGCGCCTTCCCGCGCCAACCTTCCGGCGATCGCCTGGCCGATACCGCGCGCCGCGCCGGTCACCAGCGCCACTTTCCCTTCGAATTGTGCCATGATGCTTCCTCTCTTGAAACGGTTACGCTTGGCAGGCCGCGGCCGCGGCGTCGAGCGACGGCCCGTCCGCCACATTGAGCGTGCCCACACCCTTGTCGATGCGCCGGATGAGTCCGGACAGCACCTTGCCGGGGCCGAACTCCACAAAACTCCCGGCCCCGGCGGCGATGGCGCAGCGGATGCAGTCAGACCACCGCACCGGATCCGTGATCTGCCGGAGCATGGCGTCGCGGATCGCCTCCGGATCGCTGCCGTGCGGCGCCCCGCTCACGTTCGCGAGCACCGGCATCGCGGGGGCGCGGAAGGTCACGCCCTCCAGCACCGCCGCCAGCTTGGAGCGGGCCGAGGCCATCAGCGGCGAGTGGAACGCGCCCGCCACATTGAGGGGAATCGCCTTCACGCCCAACTCGGCCGCCACCGCCACGGCCGTCTCCACGCCGGTCTTGAGACCGGAAAGCACGACCTGCGCGTCGGAGTTGATGTTGGCGACCGTCAGCCCCGTGCGGTCGCACAGCGTTTGGAGCTGTTCGGCGGTGGCGCCCATGATGCTGATCATGCCGCTCGCCTGCTCCTCGCACGCCTGCTGCATGAAACGCCCGCGCGCCTCCAGAAGGATCAGCGCCGCCTCGAAATCCAGCACGCCCGCCACGTGCAGCGCGGTCCACTCGCCCAGGCTCAGACCGCCCGCCATCGCGAACGAGACCTGGGGACAGCGCTTTTGGAACGCCCGGAACGCCGCCACACTGACCGTGAAGATCGCCGGCTGGCAGACGTTCGACTTGGTCAGCGCCTCCGCCGGACCGTCGAAACAGACCGCCGCGAGATCAAATCCCAACACCCGGTTGGCGCACTCGAAAAGGGCCTTCACCTCCGGGTCGCAGGCAAAATCTTTGCCCATACCCGGCACTTGCGCGCCTTGTCCCGCAAAAACGCAGACCCGATCACTCATTTGCGTCTCCTCAGTTACTTGTTCCATGCCATGCCTGTCTCAGGTACAGGCGTATGAGGCGGCGCATTTTGACATTTTTCCGGAAAATGTCAAATTCAAACCATTCCGAACTGTTTCCACAAACTTAGCACATTCGGTCGCGGCGGCGCGACAGAAAAATGGGGCTACGCTCCCGCTTCTTCAGGCGGCATCTCCAACTCGGCGATCCGGGTGGCGATCGTATCCGAAAGGTTGGTGGCGGCGGCGGCGGCGCCCGCGATGATCGCATGGAAAATCGCGCGATAGGAGGAAGATCCGTGCGTGATGATCACCGTGCCCGGTACCCCCAGCAATGGCGCGCCCCCGTAAATCTCCGGATCCATACGGCGCTTCAGCGTCTCCAGCGCGCCCTTCAGCAGCAACGCGCCCAACAACCGCACCGGATGGCGGAAAAACTCTTTTTTCATCCAGTACCCGACCGCATGCGCCACGCTCTCCGTGGTTTTGAGCACCACATTCCCCACAAAGCCGTCGCACACCACCACATCGGTTTTGCCGAGGAACAGGTCATGCCCCTCGACATTGCCGCGGAACTTCACCTTCGCGCGCTGGATCAGGTGGAACGCTTTCTTCGTCATGTCGTTCCCCTTGCAATCCTCCGTGCCGATGCTGAGGAGCCCCACCACCGGTTCGGTGCGTTTGAGGACCGCCTGCGAATAGGCGTTGCCCATCACGGCAAACTGCGCGAGCCAGGTTTCGTGGCAATCCGTGTTGGCGCCCGCGTCCAGCAGCAGCAGCGGCCGCTTCGGCTGGCGCGTCGGCAGCACCGTGGCGATCGCCGGACGGATCACGCCGGGGGTCCGCCCCAGGCAGAACACCGCGGCCGCGGCCACCGCACCGGAGTTGCCGGCCGAAACCATGGCGTCGGCCTCCCCGTTTTTGATCAGATCCATGCAGAGATTGATGGAGCACCGCTTTTTTTTGCGCACCGCCGCCACAGGCGACTCATCCATGCCGATCGACTCGGGCGCATGGATGATGCCCAGCCGGGTCCGGTCCGCCTTGGGATACTTCACGAGTTCGCCCCGGATGGCGGCCTCGTCGCCGACCAGAAGGATCTTCGCGACCTCCTTCAGCTTGAGGGACGCCTCGACCGCACCATGGACGATCTCCTGCGGCGCATGATCGCCCCCCATCACATCCAGCGCAATCCGCATCATCACACCCCGTTCGCGTTTCCATCACACAAAGGGGTTCCGCCACAGGCGGAAACCCCCTTGAATGCCTCTCCGGCACACACCGATCCTCCGGACCGGCCTACTCCGCGACCGTCACCACTTTGCGGCCCTTGTACATCCCGCAGGAAGGGCAAACCCGGTGGGTCTGCTGCGGCGCGCCGCAACTCGGGCACGCCTGAACCTGCGCGACCTCAGCCTTGATATGCCCTTTGCGCTGGTTCTTGCGCATTTTCGACTTTTTCCTTTTTGGTACAGCCATATTTCCCTCTCTCCTTCAAAAACCCCATTCCGCGCGGCGCCGCCATCCTCAGGACAGCGCATCCAGCGCCGACCAGCGGCGGTCCCGCCCTTTTTCCCGGCATGAACACGACGCGGTGTTCAGGTTCGCGCCGCACGTCATGCACAGTCCCTGACACGCCTCGCGACAAACCGGGTAACCGGGTAGGGCAAGTATGATAGCTTCCCGGACCTCACCGGTCAAGTCCACGAACTCGCCCAACGCATCCCGTTCCAGCGAGCACAGGAAATCGGGCACCGTCACCTCGGTGTCAAACTCGGCCGCGCACCGCGAGCAGACGCACCGCAGCCGCTGCCGCACCTCGCCGCGCACCAGCAGTTCGTCACCCGCCATCTCGACGCGCAACTCGTAGCCCATGCCGCCCACCGGCGTCACGCACTCGCTCTCGCCGAGCTCCAGCAGGCCCGCGCCGGTCTCGCCGCGGTACCATTCGCCGCCCGCGTCGAGCCGCGCGACATCAACGATCAAACGCCCCTGTGTTTCCAACCCCGCCTCCCGTCCGGACATGCTGGTCCGGATGCCCGCTCATGTGCGCGCGGATGTATTTCTCCACCGGCGCGGGCACGAACGCGCTCGTGTCCCCGCCATAGCGGGCGATCTCGCGGATCGTGCTCGCCGTCACGTAACTGTAATTCTCGTTGGGCATCATGAACAGCGTTTCGATCTCGGGCGCGAGCTTGCGGTTGGTCAGCGCCATCTGGAACTCGTACTCGAAATCCGAATAGACGCGCAACCCGCGCACCACCACCCCGACCCGGCGGCGGCGGCAATAGTCAACCAGCAGGCAGTCCAGCCGGTCGATCTCGATGTTGGTCATGCCCGCCTCGCCGACGCTCTCGCGGATCATGGCCATGCGCTCGTGCAAGTTGAACATGCCGGTGGCTTTGACCGACACGCCCGCGACCACGACGATCACCCGGTCGAACAGGGAGGCGCTCCGGCGCAACAGGTCGAAATGGCCCAGCGTCAGCGGGTCGAACGTGCCGGGATAGACTGCGATTCTTTCCATAGCGCTCTCTTTCCTGCGGCCCCCCTTGCGACAGAGCCGCTCACTCAATCCGTTTCGGTTCCCTTTGTTTCCAGCCGGTACACCGCCAGCCGCGTGTGCCCGTACGTCCGGTCGCGGAGCAGCACCCACCCCGCCACCTCCTCCGCCGCGCAGGCCTCCGGCATCTCCGCCACAAACACCCCGCCCGGACGCAACACCCGGTTCGCCTCCAGCAGACCCATGACCCGCGCGAAACCCGGATCGCCCCCCGCGGCGTACGGCGGATCGGCGAACACCACATCCGCCCGCAGCCCGCAGCCCGCGCCCTTCAACCAGCGGAAAACCTCACAGCGGCAGACCTCCCCGCTTTTGCCGGTCAAGGCCGTCACGTTCTCCTGAAGCAGGGCCGCATGCCGCGGGTCCTGCTCCACCCAAACCGCACGGCTGGCGCCGCGGCTGAGGGCCTCCAGCCCCACCGCGCCGGTTCCCGCAAACAGGTCGACGAAGAGCGCATCGGGGACCACCCCCATCAGCATGGAGAACAACGCCTCGCGCACCCGGTCCTGAGTCGGACGCACGCGGTCACCCGCCGGCGCCTTGAGCTTCCGCCCGCCCCACTCTCCGCCCGTGATTCGCATACGGACGTACTATACCCGAAATGCCGGCGCCTGCGCAATGTCCGCCTCCTTAGTGCCCAGGGCCGACGCATCTAACTTCTTGTCTGCACGGCCTTTCACCCGCGATAACGGCCCATTGATCTCACTTTGCCTGTGTCAGGAGTCGGTGAATCACGCGGCCGCGGGTATCGGCTTGACGGATTACGATTACGAGCATGATTAAGATTACGAAAAGGCCGGAACCGTAATCGTAATCATAATCTTAATCCGTCCCACAAACGTAATTCTGATTCAATGAGTCAAATTTATGATGCGTCGGCCCTGCCTTAGTGCCTTACCAACCAACAACAGCGATAAAAAACAAGTTGTTCCTCACACGAAGGACACAAAGGGCACGACGGGGAATGGTGTGTCATGAAAGAAACCTTCGTGTCCTTTGTGCCTTTGTGTGAGATGAAATTGGGTTGCGGGCTCGATCCGCGTTGGGAGTTGAATACGTAACAACCCGAGAAAACAGGGCGTCCTTTTGGGCCTGCACCGTTTCTCTGGTACGGGCTTGGCATGGCAGAATGTGTGTCCTCCTCGTGGAGACACGAAAAAGCCCGTTTGTCATATTTTATACGATTTTCTCATTCAAGATGTTACAACTCCTCACTCCTCCTTCCTCACTCCTCCTTCGGGTGCGGATTCAACAAAGTTGAATCGCACCCCGTGTCACTTCACGAGCGAGACCTCGACATACCCGTCGCAGAACCCCAGCGCGTTCTGTGCGAAACCGAACCTGCCCCCTTCGGCGAAGCGCATCGGCTCCAATTGGCGGCGCGGGAACGCGAGCGTGAAAGCGCGCGGCCGGTCCGCCCCGCCCTCCACTGCCAGACGGACCGCCGGTTCGACGACATGCGGGAGCAGCGAGCGGCCGATTCCGCCCGTGAGCTGATGATCGGGCGCCTCGCGGCGGAAGACCTCCCAGCCGGCGGCGTGGCCGCTGCCCTGGCCGTTTTTGCCCCGGACCACATAGACGAGGTCGTTCTCGTCGGCTCCCGAGAAGCCGATCCGCGCGTTTTCCCTCTCGTCGGCGAGCGCGTCGAAGCAGAGGACGGGCGCCGCGCCTGTGTCCGTTTCCCACCGGAGATACAGCGTCTCCTCGTTCCACGCGAATCTCGCCTTGCCGCCGGGGAACGCCACGGCACCGATTTGACCCCATTCCGGCTCACCGGGCGTGTGCGGCGCCCGGACGGCCTGGACCTCGCGCGCCTTGATCTCGGCCTGCGAGGGAATGTCTGTTTCCGCGGCCCGGATCGCCTTCGCCAGCCTCTTGGCGTCGCGCTTGGCCACGCGGAGGTACACCGGGAAATTCCCGAGCGGCAGACGCGTACATCCTTCCCTGCCGCTGAGCGGTTCGCCCATCACGCGGTTTCCCATCATGTCGAAGATTTCCGGATCGAGTTTGGCGAGGTCCAGGGTCATGGCGCTCGCGTTCTCCGTGCCGTAATCCATCCCCAAAGTGAAGCGCCAGACCGCCGCGACGGCATGCCCCTCCCGGTCGTCAAAGACATAGGCGCGCGCTCCAGGGGCGAAGCGCACATCCTCGAGAAACGCCGCCTTGCCGAGAAGTTCGGTCTGCGCGGCGGTCGCCACGTATTGCGCGAACGGGTTGCGGCTGTCGACGTGCTTGAGGCCCCAACTCGTCGCCCGTCCGATGCGCGCGCCGTATTTGTACGAGACCAGGTTGTACCGGAGGAGCATCGCCGCCGCCGCGCGCTCGCCCCACCCGATGTCCATCGAGGGGACATGCTGGGAGCAATAGGAGTCTTTCGAAAGCGTGTCCTGCCAGGGCGCGACACCCGCCCACGGGACGCAACGGATCGGGACAAAGTATCCGCCTTCCGTCGCCTCGACGGTCATGCCGTCATACTCGATCGCGCCGAGCCCGTCGAGCAGCGCCTTCCAGTCCCGGTCATAGTCCGGAAACTCCGGATGCGGGCGGTACGGATGCACGTCGACCGTGTCGAACCGGAAGTCCGGCCACAGCGCTTTCGCAGCCCCGAGGAACGCGAGGATCTCGCCGCGGCCCTGCTCGCCGAGGTTGCAGGTCCCGTATGCCGAGAACCGCGCCTTCGGGTTGCCGCGGTGAATCCCCTCATGGGCGGCGCGCATGAGTTTGGCGAACTCCTTCCAGTCGCGGTTCTGGCAGGTCCTGACCCAGCCGCTCGCCTCGCCGGGGCCGTACCACATGCCGATGTACGGCCGCGTCCGCGCGTACTCCTCGCAGAGGCCGGCGACTTTTTTGACCAGGTCGTCGGAGTACGTCTCCATGGTCTTGAAACCGGTGTCCTGCATCGCTTGGGTGTGGAAGATGTGCCCGTCGACATGGAACCCGTAGCGCTCGCTCCGGGCGGCGATCGCGCGCCCCAGCCCGGGATCGAAGTCCCTGCCGTGGCCGCCGAGGGCATAGCAGTGCGGGTCCAGGCCCAGCACCTGGTAAAGGTGGCGGATGCGCTCCATCGCGTTGGTCTGCGCCGCGACCGGCCAGGTGACGCTCGTCGTCTGGTGGAGGCGGCGGTTCGGCGCGGTGCCGTCGGCGTAAGGGAAGCGCGCGAGGCGCACGCAGTCGAAATACGGCTTGAACCCCTCGCCCTTCACACGCATCCTGACCGCGTACACGCCCCTGGCCGCGAACGCGCTTTCGGGGAGGGGCGGCAGCGTCACCTCACCCCGGGCCAGGTCAAACGCCTGCCCGCCCTTCCAGACATCGCGCCCGAAGAAGTCTTGGACCGTGATGGCGATCACGCCCCGGCAGGCCTTCGGCCCGCGCACGGCGAGCCGCGCGTGAAACGGCGTCCCCAGCGGCGCGTAGAAGGTGTCCGGCGCGTCCGTCTTGAGCTCGATGCCGAGCGGATTCCCCTTGTATTCCGTCGCCTCCGCCCCCTCCTCAAACTGCACGTCGTCGATCAGGACGCCCGGATCCGCGCCGATCTGGAACGCGATCGCGCGGAAGGGCCAGTTGGTGACGGTGTACGCGTACCGCTCCCATTCCCGGGAGTACCCGAGCCATTTCGGCTTCGTGGGGTTTTTCCAGAGGTACGTGTCGCAATGGATGCTGCCGCCGCAACGGTTGGTGACGGTCGCGCGGGCGTAATAGCTGAAGGTGTAGTCCTTGCCCGCGACGGTCGGGAAGTTGAAGGTCTTGGCCCCGCACGCGAGCGCGTACCTGCCGGAGCGCGCGCCGGCCTCCGTGATGTGCGGGTACAGGTCTGAGCCGGAGGGGACATTGTGGTAGTAGCGCGGGCCGGACTCGAAGGACGGATTCACGAGCAGGTTGCCCCGCTCGTCATAACACGGGACATCGTAGTCGTTGTTGAGCGTGAAGTTGATGCCGTTGACGACGCACTGCGGCTTCGAGGTCCTGGCGCTCCTGCCGAAGTCCAGGATGACCGAAAACTCCTCGGTCCGGCAACGCGGGGTCCAACTGAAGTAAAGCTCGGCCGTGCCGCTGGCGCGGAAGAGCGTCAGGCCGTCGCAGGTGTCGGGCGGAAACTCGAGCGCGAACCCCTTTCCCGGCTGTTCGGGGTCGAACTCGATCCGCGAGGGTTTCCTGACGTGGAAGCAGTTGTGCCAGACATGCTTCGCGCCGAGGGTCCACTTCTCATCCGTGTCCGGAAACGAGTAGGCGCGTTCGCCGCCCTCCCCGCGGGCGGCGAGCGTGCGACCGAAACAGGCCGGCTTGGGAATCGAGAATACGAGCACCGGCCCCTTGAGTGTCGCGTAATCCCCCATCTCGTACCGGAGCGTGAATTCCGCCTTGCCGTCGGGCCGGAGGAAGATGCGCTGCCGGAACGTGCCGCCCGCAGTCGCGGTGGTCTTGAACGGGCAGCTCCGCTCGATCCCCTTCCGGGGGTCGTACGACGTGTCAAACGCGGTGAACGGGTTCCATCCGGCCTCCGGCGAGACCTGCATGCGCGCGCCCAGGACCTCCTGCTCGTCGATCAGCAGTTGAAGGGGGGAGACGCCGCCGCGGACACCGGAATTCCAGATGAGCGCCTTCGAGCCGGAGACGATCTTGTCCGCAAACATCGCGGGCACGGGCTGGTAGAGCTCGGCGGCGCCCGCGGCGAACGGCGCCTTCGGCGCGGCGATCCTGCCGGCCGGAGACGCTTTGAAGTTCTGCGCGCAACCCGCGGCCAGCGCCGCGGCTGCGGCAAAGGCCAATAACGCACGGATCTGTCTCATCTCTTCTTTTGCTCCCCCTGACGTCCCCTGCCGCCGCACCCCCCGTCCGGCGCCTGTGCGTCGCGCTCCTTTTTTGGCTCGTCCCCGCACACGATCTCAGCGGACGGAGATCAAGGTCCCGCGTAAAAATCGGGCATAGATGCCGGTCGCGCGCTGCTCGATGAGGATGTTTTTCCTGTCCGTGACGATATTCTCCACAGCGAAGACGCCATTGGTCGAGGCGCAGGAAACAAGCTGAACCTCGTTCGCGGCGCCCTCATAGGCCGAGGCGTCCACATCGAGCTTCGCGCCCTCGGCGACCGTCAGCGCCCCCGAAAGCGCGACCTGGGAAACGCCGTCGGCATCGAACGCGAACCGGAGCTTCGACTCGCCGCCCTCGACGGCGGCGCACTGATTCGAGACGGTCAGGCCCCGCGCGGTGACCGTGGCGCCGGAACCGACGATCTCCAAGAGCCCCGCGCCGTCGGACGAAACGGTGATATCCTCCGTGACCGCGAGCCGGCACTCCTTCGCCTTGTCCGCGCAGGCGATCGTCATCACCCCCTTCGCGTCATGCCGCGACACCGGATAGTTGCCCACCGTCATCGCGCGGTAAAGCTGATTCGTGGTCGCGCCGCCGATGTGCAGGCACCGCTTGAGCGTCATCACGCCGTTCGAAAGCGCGTACGCGCCGTGCCCGCCCGCGACCCCGACCACCATCGGCGCGTTGTCGTTGGCGTTGTCGACGAGCAGGCCGCCGGTCTGGACCATCGCGCCCGTGGCGCGGCCCGCGCCGACGGCGATGTACCCCTCGTTGGTGATCGTGCCGCCGGAGAACTCCATCCGCCCGCAGTAGAGCCGGTCCTCGAACGCGTCCGTCAGCGTGGCCGGAGTGCGCGCGCCCGAACCGACCACCAGGCCGACGAGGTAATTGTAATTCCAGGCCGCGGAGGTGTGCCCCCCGATATCCAACACGCCGTCCGTCATCCGCACCAGGCCGGTGGGCGCCGCGGTCGTGGCGGACGCGCGCGTGAAGTCGCTGGCATAAGTCCCCGCACCGGTATTGGCAAGATCGTCCCCGCCGATGTGGAGCCCTGAAAAAACGCCGGCCTTCACATAACCCGCGCCGCGGAGGTTAAGCTCCCCATATCCCGCCTGGCAGCCGATGTACAGAAAACTAATGCCGAGCACCTGCGAGCCGTCAGACTCGACGTTCAGGATCGCTCTTTTCCCCGGCTGCATCGAAACGTGCAGCGCGCCATCGCCGGGCGTCGTGAACGTCGCGTGATCGGAAAGGGTCAGTTCCGCCTCCGAACCCGCGGGGTCATCATTGCGCGGGCTCAGGATACGCCCACCTTTTTTGCCGGCAGAATAATCGAGTTTCGCGCTCTCGCGGAGAAACGTCTTGCCGGTGCCGAGGATGAACCAATTGTTGAAGGTGGTGGTGAACGTCGCCTGCCCCGAAAGGTCGAAAACGCCGCCCGCCATGCGGAACGACATCTCGCGGTACTTGGCGTTGTCATTGCCGAACAGGACGACCGCGTCGCCGGAAATCTCCAGGCGCCCGCGACTGCGGATCACCCAACTGGCGTAACTCATGACATCGGGCTTCCAGGTGAACGTCCCGCCGGTCATCACATAACGGCTCGTCACCGAACCGGAGGTGTCGCCGACAAGAATGCCCTGTCTGGTCATGTTCGTCATGTACATCGCCCCGCCCGTCTGCCAGAACTCGCCGCCGCCGGAGAGGCCGAGGAAATGGTGACTCCATCCGTCCGTCGAGTTATATTCGCCATAAAAGCCGTTGCGGCGCGTCAGCGTCCCGCCGTCGGCGAGGACCATCCTGCCGCCCGCGTTGATGTGGATGTCCCACAGGGGAATTGCGTAAACCGCGCGCTCGACGACGAGATCGCCCGCGACGGTCAGCGTGTTGGTCGCGGCGCCGGCGGCATTGCCGATGACCAGGGCGTTCGTCGCCGTGGAGGTGTACGCCTCGTCAAGGGTGACGTGATAACCGCCCGGCGCGGCGGTGTTGGTGATGTAGAGCGTCTCGTCCGCCGTCGGTTTGTGGCCGTTATCCCAGTTCGCGTCGACCGACCAGTTGCCCGTCGCGACGTCGCCGTTCCAGGCGTTGACCGCGGCATGTGCGGCGCAAGCGGAACCGATCACCAACAAACAAACCGCGGAAAGAACGGGGTTGATGCGCATCACGAACTCCTTTTGCCTGCCTTTTCACCGGAGTCATGGAATAAACGGATGTTCTTTGCGGCTGCCCGGGATTCAGCATCCGGCATCCCATTGCCCCAATCGGCTTGCGGTTTCCGCCAGGGTTCCCCTCCCAGTAAGCGGCTGTCCACAACCTAACGACAACTTTTTATTTTAATGATCGTGGCGAAACGAGTCAATCCCGATCGCCACATCCTTGAAAGCGCGGGGTGCGTGTGGTATGGTTCCGCTCAGCGAGAGTGACTCTTCCCCGCAGGGGGAACGGGCATGGGGAATGCATGCGAGGCGGATTGCCGCAAAAAGCAAGGAGCGCGGATGAAGAACAGAGTTCGGGCCGTTTTGTTTGGTGTGCTGGCGTTCGGAACCGCGGAGGCCGCGATCTCTCCCAATGACTTTGACAGGGGCTCGGACAGCGACCGCATTGAGGCCGCGATCGGGCGGGCGGTCAGGGGCGGAGAGCGGACGGTCGAGATCCCCCGCCTGAACGCGAAACGCGACCAGCCGGTCTGGCTGATCGAACGCGCGATCCTCGTGCCTTCCGATTTCACGCTGGTTCTGCGCGGCTGCCGCATACAACTCGCACCCGGCACACAGGACAACCTGATCCGCAACGCAGGCACGGCCCGCACGCCGATGCAAGGCGACCGCAACATCCGCATCCTGGGCATGGGGAACGCGGTCTTGAGCGGCGGCACCGAAGCCCACTTCGATCCGCCGGGAGACAAGAGCGGCTGGCGCACGATCGGTGTGCTGCTGTGCGGCGTGAGGCACTTCACGCTCGACGGGTTCGGGATGGAAGAGACCCAGGCCTGGGCCATCTCGGTCGAGAACGGCTGCGCGTACGGCCGCATCTCGAACATCGCTTTCAACAGCAGCAACAAGATGCCCAATCAGGACGGCGTGGATGTGCGCAAAGGGTGTCACGACATCCTCATCGAGAACATCACCGGCTCCGTGGGCGACGACGCCGTGGCCCTGACCGGCCTGCGCAGCGACAAGCCGCCGGCGCCCGGCCGGAAAGCGATGCAGCTCGGCGGACGCGCGCCGACCGACCACGACGACATCTACAACATCACGATCCGCAACGTGCAGGCCAAGTGTGTGGGCGGACACGGCATCATCCGCCTGCTCAACCACGACGGCATCCGCTTGTACAACATTATCGTGCGCGATGTGATCGACACGTCGACGGACCGGGACCCGCGTGTGCAGGCGGCGGTCCGGATCGGCGACACGAACTACTCGTCGATGCGCAAGGCTGAGCCCGGCGAGATGTTCAACATTGTGGTGGACACCGTTCTGACCCGGGGTCATACGGGCGTCACGATCCTGGGCCCGCTGAAAAACGCGAGGATCGACAACATCCTCGGTTTCGGCGGGTGCACCAACCTCATACGGAAATCAGCCGTGACGCAGAACGTGACCCAGGATCGCCGGGAACTCTGACCGGCTTCTCTGCGATCCCGGGTTCCCATCTTTCCTTTCGGGGTGCCCTTCGCTTGAACTCCCTTCCGCCCTGTGCCAAAATGCCCTTGTTTTCAAACAACGAAACGACTTTCCAGCCAGCGGTCTGTGATGCAATGGCCGCTGGCGGGTGGGGAACGGAAAAAGAGCGAGAAGGAATAAACGACATGAGACACCCTGTTTTGGCTTTTTCCTTTGCTGCCGTGTTCGCGGCCGTAACGGCGTTCGGAGGAGTTCTCGACAACGCGTGGCTCCAGGGCAGAACCGACAAGAATCCGCTCCTCTACAAGTCCGGCGAGGAGATCGTGTTCACGCTCACGCCGCAGGGCGTGGCGGGCACCATTCCGGCTGGCGAGTACTTCCTCGCCTGGAAGCGCGGCGGTGACGACGGAATCGTCGAAAACGGCAAGGTGCCGTTCACCGGGGCTCCGTTCGTCTACAGGACCAAGCTGGACAAGGCGGGCTTTGTGCGTCTCCAGGCATATGTCGTCGGCAAAGACGGGCGGCGTTATCAGCAGAAATTCACCGGCGACGCCACGACGCCCGAGGGCAAGAAGGCGATGAACGCCTTTGAGAGCAAAAAAATGGCCGTCTTCTTCGACGGTGGCGCCGGCGCCGACAGCGACACGCTCGCGACTCGGCCGGAGCCGGAGGACTTCGACGCTTTCTGGGCGAAGCAGTACCAGCGCCTCGAACGGGTGCCGGTCAAGGCGGATCTCGTCGCGCTGAAGTGCCAGAATCCGCAGGTGCGGCTCCATGCGGTCCGGATCGACTGCGCGGGGCTTCGTCCGGTAACCGGCTACCTCTCGGTGCCGAAGGCGGTCGACGAGGGCAAAACCTTCCCGGCACGGCTCGAGACCCACGGGTACAGCGGCGATCGCTGCACGCATAGCGCGCCCGCTTCTGGCCGCGACAACGAAATCGTCCTCAACATCAACGCCCACGGCCTGAAACTCGTCGAGTTCGGTGCGACCGAGGCGGACACCAAGGCGCTCCGGTGGGAGACGCGTTCGCATGACCGCAGCTACGCTTTCGACCCCAAGCAGAACGAGGATCCCGAGACCGCGTACTTCAACGGCATGGTGCTCCGCGTCAAGCGCGGCCTGCAGTACCTGAAGACCGTGAAGGGCTGGAACGGCAAGGACCTGCTCGCGTCCGGCGGCAGCCAGGGCGGCCTCCAGACCATCTGGGCGGCGGGTTGCGGCGAGGGCGTGACCTGTGCCGAAAGCGGCGTCACCTGGTGCTGCGACATGTACACGAATGGCAAGCTCCGTCTCGATCCGGCGCAGAAGCTAGCGGGCGACGGCTGGTACATCCCTTGGGTGGATGCCCTCGGCTATTATGACGCGGCCCATTTCGCGAAGCGCATTCCGAAGACCTGCCTCACCTTCATCACCCGCGCCGGTCTCGGCGACTACTGCTGTCCGCCGACGGGGATCGCGAAGATGTGGAACAACATGACGTGCCCCAAGAAGATTCTCTGGGTGCAGGGCTCGCAGCACGGCTACGTTCCGCCGGCGTACGAAGGCCGTGATTTTGTCCGCGAGGAACCGGCGACCGCCCGCTGAAGCGGCCAAGGGGTTGTATCTGTTTAGCCGCCGACTTTTCCCGCCCCGGTTTTGGCCGGCCCTGTCGGGGCACGGGTCGGAAATACGGGGCGCGGGTTCCCATTCGACGCGGGAGGAGGCGCCTGATTTGCCTTGGGCGGAACCTTCGGTGCAAGCGCAGAACCGGTTGGCGTCAGTGGTTTTGAAGGGTTCCGCCCTGCGGCTTTCATTCTGCGAAGGCCCTCCTTATAGTACCATCGCAAAGCATCGCGCCTTACTTCAAATCTTTCCGTCCTCCAAGTAGGCTTTATGTGGATTGTTAGGGGCATCGAAATCGGGATCGCTATCGCTATCGACGGAACACCGATGGCACTCGGACACGAGAAACGGGACGTCTACCGGCTGGCGATCGGCTACGTCGCGTGGGTCTAGGAGATAGCCGCGCGGCTAGAGGGCGTCCATCGCGCGGCGCGGGATCAATGGCTGCGCGCCAGCCAGTCGATACCGCTGAACATTGCCGAGGGTAACGGCAAGACGGCCGGTGCAGCTTGCAGGCGGTATTTCGAGATTGCACGCGGTTCGGCTCTGGAATGCGCCGCCATACAGGACGTCCTTGCCGTCGGGAAAACGTTGAACGAAGCGGACAGTCAGAGTCGCAAGACTGAACTCAACCGAATGGCGGCGGTGCTGAGTCGGCTGGGCGGAAGAGGGTACCAGGTGCGGGAATCGGAAGAAGCCTACGCTGCGGGGGGAGAACAAGTCGATACCGATCCCGATAGCGATTTGGATGAGACCAAGCCCCAACAAGGCTGACTTCGTCCCGACCCGTTCGCACTGAAAAGAGAATGGATCTGTTCAGAATAGCATGGATGGCTGGGATCCTCACCACCGTATGGGGAGGACAGACATTCTTCGTTCCCACGTATCTGCGAGAGCAAGCGCCACAGGCCGCCAATGTGGTCAATGGCGGAACCATAGAAGTTGCAGGTCAATCGGTAGAAGTGCCATTACCAACGGAGGCCCGACTTAGAAGTTCAAACCTGTCCCTTCCCTTTGTCACTGCAAAGCAACACGAGAGAGACCGGCAGCGCCCGGCGGGAAAGTACGCGGCGTTCCGGTCTAACCACAGCCTGTCGTACAGGATGCCCGACACTCTCAAAGGGAGGAACGACGGCCCGACGAGTTGGTGCAGCCAAGGCACGATCAGATATTCCCGGACGGCGGCAGAAGGTGAGGGGATGGGGGCTGGAGGAACTTCACGTTCTCGATCCTATGGCCTTGATCCTTCTCAATGAGCTTGATATCCGCACGCGTAAACCGCCGCGGCCCCGTGATATTGCGGAGCGTGACACCGTCGATGTGTCCGGCGAGCGGCGTCGTCCAGGGCCCGTTATCACCGGCGATGGATTTTACATGCATCGTCTTCGCGACGAAGAGCTCGTCCCGACCGTCCTCGAAATTCTTAAGCCGGATATTCTCGAAAAGGATATCGCGCATCACCGCCTCGTGCGATGCCTGCAGCAGAAGGCAGCAGTTGCACCAGTACTTCTCCGCTGTACGCTTCGCCATCGCGAGATGCAGCACGTCGATATCCCGGAAGACGACGTTCTCGAACTTTGCGTGATCGCCGCACTCGTAGCCCATCCGAACGATGTTCGCTTCGTCGGTCAAGAAAATGCAGTTGGTGACGGCAAGATTCTCGGCGGACCACTTAACCGCAATACAGTCATCCTGGCTGTGAATGAACGAATTGCGGATGACCGTATCCTTCACCCCGCAGCAGTCGATGCCGTCGTCGTTGGGACAGCGTCCCGCGATCACCTTGTAATTGTCGATGACGCAGTTGGTGACGGAACTCAACACCGTCGCCCAGCCGAACGGCGAGAACGTCGTTATATCGCGCATCGTGATATTCCTTCCGCGGAGCACCACCTGGTGTCCGATGTGCCCGTTAAGGCAGAGCTTCGCATCCTTCGGACCCTTCCGCCACGGCCAGCAAGCTCCGGAGATGACGCCGGAGCCACAGATGGTGATATCATCGCCATCCGCCAGCAGGACGCCTTCAACCCAGGCACCGGGTGCGAGATACAGCGTCTCGCCGCTCCCGACGCGGACGAATTTCTCGCGATGGATCCCGGGACCGAAATATCTGACCTTCGGATCATCCGGCCGTGGCGGATTCGCCTCCGGTTTCGAGAGCGCGATCACAAGCGAGCGGTGGCGTCCGTTCGGCTCGAGAACGAGGATCTTCGGCGCGGTGGCTTTAAGGATCCGCTTCTTCTCCGGAAAGAACCCGCTTGTCACAGTCAGTTCAGCTTCACCTTCGACCGTGACCGGTGCGAAAGAGTAGGGATGGCGGTTCTTACCCGCGAGCCGTTCCTCCGGTATCGGCACCCGGATCACCTCCACGGTCTTGCCGTTAACCGAGAGCGCGTAGTCATCCGAGATTTCGTAACCCTTTGACGGCTCCGCCGCGGATATTCCGCCGGCGAGCGCCAGCAACACACGCCACAGGATTGTTCTAAGATCATTCATACCCCTTCCCCCGTTCGCCTTGGCCTTGCCGCAGGACACAACCTTGATTTCCGCCTCTCAGCGTCTGCGGTTGTCGTCCAGCGGATTGATCTCAATATGACCGTTGCCGTTCACCAGGAACCGCCTGCCGCCCACGCTGCTGGGCGGAATGAATTCGGCGCTCACATAGTCGGACACTTTTTTACCGGATGATTACGACGCCCCCGGAACGTTGATACCGGCCCTGCAGGAGTTTCTCCCCCGCATTGCCGTCGATGATGCGGAGCATGAGCTTTCCCGCCTGCTCGCCAAGCCCGGCAAAGGATTCCGCACGCAGGAGCGTTGTCCAGTCGTTCATCGTCGTGACGACCGACTGCTCGACCGCCAGCTCGCCACCGGTGAAGACGACGACGCCGGCGATATTCGAGGTGATCGGGCCGGCAAGCGCAAGGACTCCGGCGTTGACCGTGATGCCCCCGGAGAAATCGTTCACCACGGTTTCCGAATCCGCCGCGATGACGAGCGTGCCCCGACCGGACTTGATGAACTCGCCGGCAGAGCCCTCAATCGGTGCGGTCATCGTCACCGTGTAACCGATGCCGTTCGATTCGGTGTCAATCGTGCCGGAGCCGTCGATTACGAGTGCCTTGGCATTGAAGTCCCAGTCGGCCAGCGCCCCGAGCGTTACCCCGTTCAGCGTGAGCGCATTCTCGGCTCCAGAAATATTGCCGAACTGATTGAAAAAGCCCTTGCCCGAAAGCACCTGATCGGCACCAAGCGAGAAGTCCTTATGATTCTTGACGGTTCCGTCGATCCTATGGGTTACCGCGTTCTGGAAGTTGAAGGACTTGGTATTCGTGTCGGCCCAGTTGAAGGCGCCGCCTTCATCGATGATCAGACGTCCGTATCGGATGTTCTGCGCACTGTAACTGGTCTGATCGACGACCGTGGCGACGCCGCCGTCGAGCACCCGCAGCGTGGGGGTCGCAACGTTGACGAAATCGAGCTTGTGAATCGTTGCTGTGCCGCCGAAGGCGATGGTGCCGCCGAGATACAGATGGCTGGTGTAGCCGCCGGTATCCTGTGTCGTGAAAGCCCCGTTGAACTCGACGCGTCCGATGGTGTTGTTCTGTCTCAGGGTCGACGTCGCGTTCTTGATGCCGACGTCACAGTCGATCTTCAAGGGGCCGCGGAAATCGGAAAGGACCGCCATGCCGGTCGAATTGGTCGCCAGCACCACGGGGCTGCCGGCGATCCGGAAAGGTCCGGCCGTCGCCCGGAATACGAAGCCGGCGAATTCGGTGTCTGCGGGGAAGTCATTCACGATATCGAGATGGTTGAACCCGCTGAAATAGAGCGTATCCCCCGCCTGCGGCGTCTTCGACCAGTTGACGGGATTGGAAAGCCTGTTGTCGGCAGCACCCGTCCATTCGCAGACCTCCGCCGAAGGCGTCACCGCCGTACCGAGGTAAAGTCCGTCGGAAACAGCATAGAACTGATATCCGGAGCCGGTCTCGTCCACAAGCGTCAGCGTGACGGCACCTGTGTCCACGACCCCGCCGGAGATGACGTACCGGGAGGCCACGGTCGTGAGCGTGGACGGCACCGTCACTTTCATGCTGAAAGTTCCTGAATAGTCAAAGGTATCGGCAAGAACCGCGCCTTCCTCGCCCATCTGCGCCTCGATGACCGCGCCGTTCCCGACGCTGACGGTTCCCGCCTTGATATAGCCGGCGTTGAGGACGAGCTTCGAGCGCTCGCCAAGGGCAAGCTCGTTCACCGTGAGCACCGTGCAATTGGAAAGAACGAGCGTCGTATCGTCCGCGACCGTGAGCCTGTCACCGGTAAGCGGACCCTGCAGATCGTTACTGGTCAGGTATTTTCCGAGCGTCATCTCGCCGCCGCCCTCCACCGTGAGAGCGAGATCGTCGTTGAAAAGCACCTTGTGAAGGTCACCCTTGTGCGAGACGCCGTCATCGCCGCCGGCGGTATCGATCGTCATCGTGCCGCCGAAATAGAACGTGCGCTGTTTGGCGGTATAGTAAGGGACGTCCTCGTAGAGACGCAGGACGACGTCCCGCAAATTGAAAACCGCGCCGTCGTGCACGGCGGAGATACCGCCACCGCCGAGACCGAGGGTAAGTCCCTCGATAGTGAGCTGGCCGTCATCTTTCTTGAGTTCACGCGCCCAGAGTTCACCGGTACCGCGGAGAGCCGCGGTCGCTAAGCTCTGATTGTTGACGGTCAACACCGCACCCGCATTGTTCGTAACGTAATACACGCCGTTGATAGTGAGCGCATTCGTCGAATACCAAAGCGCTGTCGTATCGATGAGAGTATCGATGGCGCCGGTGAATCGGAACACCTTGCCTTCGCCAAGTATCCCGTCCACAAAACCTTTGAGCGGCGTTACCGTGGTTAAACGCGCAAAACACAGTTCACCGGCAGTGAAATCGTAGCAGTTCGTGAATGTCTCCTCGGGACAATACGACGCGCGCCACTCGCCGCCGGTGATCTTCATCTCGACCTCACCAGACGAACGGTTGTAGACATTGTAGGTGGTCGTGAACCGCCCGCTCCTGAGCCAGAGATGCGATCCGGAAGTGCCCGAACCGGCATTAACCGTTGTAAAATAATTTTTGACTGTGAACACACTGCCGTCAATCACGAGCTGAGAGAATTTGCTGTTGGAGTTCAGCACCTGCAGGGTGACATCCGCCGACGAAGAGAATCCGCCGCGGAAGAGGGTCTGCGCGTAATCCCCCCCCGGGGTGACGCTCGCGATCGGGCTGATTGTCATCACGGTTCCCGAGGCCGTCACCTCGCCGTTATAGATCTGGCCGGGGCCGAAATTGAACTTGCCGGTCGAAGTGGAATGGACACGGCAGTCGAAGGTTGTCCAGTTGCCCGTGGAGTTAAGGTTGAGGACGAGCTGATTCGCCTGCGCGGAATCGGTCGAGCTTACGCCTTCGCAGGACAGCGAAAGCTTGCCGTCGCCGCCGAAGGTGACCGACGCCGAGGCCGCGGCGATTTTCACCTGCTTGGCGATCGCGTCCTCGGTATCGACGTTGATCGTCGCCGTCGCGGCAACGTCGAAAACCGCGACATCGTCCGCGGTCGGTGCCTGGCCGCCTTGCCAGTTTAGGCCGGTGGACCACTTGTTGCCGTCGTTGGCGGCACCCGTCCACGTGACATCCGCCCGCAGGAAAAGCGTGAATCCCAGAAGCGCCGCAATCACAATCGCCTTGCACATATCGTTTCCCCGTGATAAAGTGATTTTTGTCATTGCCATCCCATTCTCCCCCGAAATGTTTATTCTGGGGGAGTTGGCAAACGAAGTCAAGCCTGAAAACCCGAAGAAAACTCGAAAAACAACTTCAGACCTTTGGCGCCAGGGCTCACCGATTGCGTAACCAGCGCGGCATGGCGCAAGAAAAGCTGGCGGAATTAACCGATCGGAACATCCGCACCGTCCAGAAGATCGAAGCGGGCCAGACGAACATCCTCACCACCACGGCCGCCCGGATTCAGAAGGCGTTGGCGTGTGATTGGAGAAATCTCATGTCCATATAGCGGCAAAGGCACTGCCCGCGTTCTCACGCCCTAG
>JAVEYH010000015.1:0-43708 GCA_034003585.1 Kiritimatiellia bacterium | reverse complement strand
GGCCGGAACTTCTGTGCATGGCAATCCGTCTGGCAGTCGGCTATACTTCCGACATAACCCTATCAGGAGTTTCACATGAAAAATGCGTGTGCCGGCTTTTTTGAGCGGCCTTTCTTCGCGGTGTTCGTGATCTTCTCCATCAGCCTGAACGCGCTGGAGCAAGGCGCGCAAGCGGCCGATCCGGCCGCGGGGTCCGTCAAGTCGTTCTGCCTCGACTTCAACTGGGGCGCGGACGGCCCGAACGGTTTTGCCGCGCCGGGGCTCTGGGCGGATGCCGACCCCGCCAAGCATGTGGCCTGGTACAAAACGCTGGGGGCGAACGCGATCCAGACCTTCTGCGTCTCCTGCAACGGCTATGCCTGGTACAAGAACGGCGTGGTGCCCGGGCAGCCCGGACTGAAGCACGATTTCCTGCCGGAGGTGGTGAAGCGCGCGCACCGGGAAGGGATGCGGGTGCTCGGCTATTTCTGCGCCGGCTCCAACACGCGCTGGGGCCAGACGCGCCCCGAGCTCAGCTACGGCTTTCCCAGCGCGCCGCACATCCCCTACACCGACGAGTATCTCGCCTACCTCGACGCCGCCATCCGCGACGCCGTCGGCAAGACGGGGATCGACGGCTTCATGGTGGACTGGCTGCGGATGCCCACGAGCCGCCAGAGCAACGGCGGACTCTGGCTCGACTGCGAGAAGAAGCTGTACGCGCAGCTCATGGGCGAGCCGTTCCCCGGCGAGCGGGAGCTGCCCGCCGCCAAAATGACCGAATACGGCCGCCGCGCCGTGGACCGCGCCTGGGGCGTCATCCGAAGGGCCGCGAAGGAGACGAAGCCGGACTGCATCGTCTGGCTGACGTGCTGCGACATCCATGATCCGCACATCGCCGGTTCGCGGGCCCTCCGGGAGACCGACTGGCTGCTCAACGAAGCCGGCGACCTCCAGCGCACGGCGGACGCGAAGAAGATGATCGGACCGCACACGCGCCTCATCACCTGCCTCGCCAACTGGAACAAGCAGGACCCGCTGCAGATTGTTCCCGCCGCGCTGAAGGAAGGTGTCGGCCTCTACGGTTTTTCCAAGCCCGGCCCGGACTCGCTCCTGCCGCTGGAGGCTTTGCTCGCGCGCCCGGTCAGCGAGCTGAAAGGCGACGAGAAGAACATCGCCGTCCTCGCGCGGGCCTTCCGGGGCAAGCCGCTCGAAGACGCCCCGCAACCTTAGAGCGTTTTGGCAAAAGGTGTCGCCGTTCCGGGCAGGGACGTCTCCCCGAGACGTACGCCCTTCGTCTTGCCCACAGGATAGAGGGACGGTTCGGGAAACCGTCCCTACCGACAATCGAAACCCGGCTATTGAATAACTTGAACTGCCCTAGTAGTCAGTAAAACCAGAAACGACGTGAAGTATGAGCCGTGATTACAGGATTAACAGGATCACAATCAACCGGTTACATCATGTGAATCCTGTAATCCTGGCTGACTTTTTTGGTTGTACGGGATACTAGCCCCGCACGAGGAGTTCGAAATGTTGCACGACCCGAGTCACCACACGCCGCCGCCGCAGGCGGTCGACGTCGTCATCACGCGGCAGGATCAGGAAATCCTGCGCCGCCTGGCCTCCGAGGTGGCGGAGATCGCCGCGCTGCCGGTCCACAAGGAGAAAGCGCGCCTCTGGCAACGGCTCAATGACCTGCGTTCCGAGCGCCCCATGGTGTGGATCAACGAGATCTGCTGGCACGAGATGAACGTCAATGACGAGCTGACCCTGCGCTGCGGGCACCCGTGGGCGCAGGACCAGGAGCGCGAGCTGCGCCGCACGCTCTACCAGTGGCGCCACCTGCCCGGCGACATGGTCGTCAACGACTACCTGACCTGCCCGCTGCTTTTCCACAGCACCGACTTCGGGATTATGGAGGAGGTCGATGTGGTGAGGACCGACGCCGACAGCGATATCGTCTCGCGCCACTTCCATGTCCAGATCAACGACTTCGGCGACCTGGAAAAAATCAAGATGCCCGTGGTCTCCCACAATGCGCGGGCCACGGAACTGCACTATCAGGCCATGTGCGAGGTTTACGGCGGCATCCTGCCCGTCAAGAAGGTCGGGCAGACCCACATCTGGTACACGCCTTGGGATTTCCTGATCCGCTGGTGGGGCATCGAGAACGCCATGGTCGACCTGATCGAACGCCCCGACCTTGTCCACGCCGCCGTCGACCGCATGGTCGACGCGTGGATGGTCGAGCTGGACCAGCTCGACGCCCAGAACCTGCTCTCGCTCGACTGCGACAACACGCGCGTCGGCTCCGGCGGCTACGGCTACACGGGCGAGCTGCCGGGCAAGGACTTCGACCCCTCGCACGTGCGCCCGCACAACATGTGGGGCTGCTCCAACGCGCAGATCTTTTCCGAGGTCTCGCCGCAGATGCACTGGGAGTTCGCCGTCGAGCACGACCTGCGCTGGCTGAAACGTTTCGGCCTGACCTACTACGGCTGCTGCGAGCCGCTGAGCGGCAAGATCGACCTGCTGCGCCGCATCCCCAACCTGCGCAAGATCTCGGCCAGCCCGTGGTGCGACACGCGCAGGTTCGTGGAGCAGGCCGGCGACGACTACGTGATCAGCCGCAAGCCCAGCCCGGCGATTTTCGCCGAAGACGGCTGGTCGCCGGAGCGCGCGCGCGCCGACCTGACGGAGTTTCTGAAGGCCTGTGACGGACCGTGCCACGTCGAGCTGATCATGAAGGACATCTCGACCGTCCGGAACCGTCCCGAGCGCCTGTGGGAGTGGTCCCGCATCGCCATGGAGGTGGTGGAAGAAGTGCGTTAGCGGATTAGTTCATGAGTACATGAGAGGGAAACTTGATACGGGAGACTGGAAACTTGAAACTGGATGTCCCCAAAGAGACGAGTGTCGCCTTTTTGACGCTTCTTCTTCCACTGTGTCCGACACCCGTGCTGGCGCAGGCGCAACAACAACTGCTCAGCGGTGTCCCAGTAAGGCTGTCGGCAAGAGACTGCGCCGTTTCTTCGGTTCCCCTCACAAACGCATGGGAGTACGGATTTCTGACGGGGAACGGAAATGTGGGGGTGATCATGCCGGGTAGCCCTGGCAATGAAAATCTGGTCGTCTGCGGTAAGTTCTACCTTCCCACAGGTGCCCGCGAAATTGTTCCCGACTTGGCGGCATACAAGGATGAATTCAAGAAGGAGGGGCTTGAGGCGGGCGTGAACGGGCCAGCCGCCGTTCATCGCCTGATGGTTGAAAAGAGCAAGCACGTATTGGTGAAAACGGATCCGCTCCATCCCGCGTGCATACTGGAGATCGGCGGGCGTAGTACCCAACCGGCCTGCCGCGGTTACCGCGCGGTCGAGGATTTTACGACAGGCGAGCTCACAACGGAGTGGACGGACAATGAGGGCACGTGGAAACGCAGACTCTTTGTTTCCCGGCCGGACAATGTCATGGTCCTGCATCTGGAAGCCCCCCCCGGCAGGCTCGCGTGTTCCCTCTCCATGCGTGTCGATCATCCGCAGGTCCTCTGCGAACCAACCTCGTCAGACGACGGGTGGATTGCCCTGCACAACACCTACCGCAAAGGCAAGGGCGGTTACGATATCCTGGCTCGCGTTGTGCCGTCGGGAGGCACGCTGAAATGTCAGGGAAGCGGGCTAAGGATTGAAGGCGCCGGAGCAATCCTCATCCTCTTGAAAGTTTCGAACTGGATTACACCCCTGCCGCCGGAGCAGAGCGAGGCTTGGGTCACGTCTCCTCAAAACCCACGCTTTGCCGAGCCGGTCGTCACCAACCGCCAGCCCGAACTTCGGAATCAGCTTGCCGCCCTCCCTTTGTCCTACGAAACCTTGCTTGCCCCCCATGCGAAAACGCACGGGGAACTTTACCGACGCGTCTCCCTGAAACTTGAAGACGAAGGAAACGCTGAACGTTCTTCGGAGTCCCTGCTCAAGATCTGCGCAGAACAAAAAGTCTTCCCGAATGCCATGGCGGAGCAGCTCTACAACGCATGCCGCTATCTCATCATCTGCAGCTCAGGGGAGACGCCGCCGAACCTGCAAGGCATCTGGACAGGCACCTGGTCGCCCGCCTGGAGCGGCGATTATACAACCGACTCAAACCTGCAACTCGAAATCCAGTCCCTTATGAGTTGCAACATGCCCGAGCTGATGGAATCGTATTTCGATCTGATCGAGTCATGGCTTCCAGACTGGGAACTGAACGCCAGAAAGGTGTATGGCTTTCGGGGGCGCGTCTCCAATGCCCGTGGTTCCAGCAACTGCCTGTTGCTCCACTGGGGAAGCCAATGGCCTGGCGAACAGTGCGCCATCGGCCTCGCGGGCTGGATGCTGCATTTCTTCTACGATTACTATCTCTTCACCGGCGACCAGAATTTTTTACGCGAACGTTTTCTGCCGATTGCAAAGGGAATCGCTTTGTTCTATGAGGATTTTCTGGAAGGGTCAGAAGGTACTGACGGACACTATCGCTTTTATATGGGCTACTCTCCGGAACATGGACTGACGGCGAATACGACCTTTGACCTTTCAACCGCGAAGAATGTCTTGGCAACCCTGACCAGCGCCTGCGAAACCCTTCAATGTGAAGCGGAAAATGTGAAAAAATGGAAGGCCATGCTCAAAAAAATCCCTCCGTACCAGATCAATCAGGCGGGCGAACTTCAGGAGTGGTCATGGCCAGGCACAAAAGAATCCCCCAATCAACGCCACCATTCGCACATGCTCCCTCTCTATCAATATTGCGAGTTCGACAAAGAGGATACTCCAGAACTTTGGAAGGCGTCGGACCTCGCCTTTCGTCTTAAAGAAAGCAACTGGCTGAAAAACGAGGAGAATCCGAACGGCAACCACATTACACATGGGCTGATGAATCAGGGACAGTGCGCGGCGCGCCTCGGGCGTGGAGACATCGTCCATGAGAGCCTTGGCCGTATGGCCACACGGCGTTACCTCTACCCGAGTTTCATGGCTTCCTACTGGCCGAACTTGAGGGGGTTTGGGTTCGATCCTGTCGGCACCGCGCCCGACGTCATCAACAACTCTCTTATTTTCCGTTGGAAAAATACGCTCGACCTGATCCCCGCGCTGCCAGCCGCATGGACAAAGGGCTCAGTCGAAGGCATCCTCCTGCGCGGACAACTGAAAGTCGAGCGCATGTCCTGGGATATGGAAGCGGGCACCGTCACGCTTGTCATGGCCAGCAAAATCAGCGAGACGATCACCCTTCGCCTTCCAGTCGGCATGGCGGCAAAGGAACGATGGTTGGACGGGAAGCCACTCAAGGATAGCCATGTTGCTTTATCGGCAGGGCAATCCGTGACTCTGTCCATCACAATGGCAAAAACAAGAAATGCAAAGTGAATCGAACATGTTTACGGCGGCGGATGGCACGGACCACCGCACGACCTTTCTGCTGATCTGCACACTTTTCCTGCTTTGGGGCCTTTGCAACGGCGTGCTCGGTGTACTCAACAAGCACTTCCAGAATTCGCTCGGCGTCAGCAAGGCGCAGTCGGCTTTTGTCCAGGGCGCCTGGTACGCAGCCTACTTCCTGATGGCCCTGCCCTCGGGCTGGGCCGCGCGCAAGTACGGCTACCGCGGCGGCATCCTGGCCGGTCTCGGCATCGTCATCGCAGGATGCCTGCTTTTCGTGCCCGTCACAGCGGTACAGGGATCGGATGCACTCGTCTTCGGGGCTTTCCTCTACGCCCTCTTCACCGTGGCATCAGGCCTGACTTTTTTGGAAACCGTGGCGAACCCCTACACCACCCTGCTCGGCCCGGTCGAAACGGCCGTGGCGCGCATTAACCTGGCCCAGAGCTGCAACGCCGTGGGCTGGATTCTCGGGCCGCTGATTGGAGGCGCCTTTGTCTTGTCCAAAACGGGTGCCGCCAACACGTCCAATCAGCGGCTGATGCTCCCGTATCTCCTAATCGCCGCTGTCGTGGCGGTGCTGCTGGCCGTTTTCCGCTTCGCGCCCGTACCCGACCTGCACGCGGCCCGGAGCGCCTCCGCGTCAACAGGCGCCCGCGCGACCGACCGTCCGCTCTGGCGCGAATGGCACTTTGTGCTGGCCGTCGCCTCCCAGTTTCTCTATGTGGCCGCCCAGACCGGCATCTTCAGCTTCTACATCAACTATCTCAAGGACGAGCGCCTTACGCCGCCGCTGCCGGCCCGGCTCGCCAGCCATCTGCCCGTCACCGTGCGCTACCTCAGCGATGGCCAGTGGCACATCACCGAGTACGGTGCCGGGCTGATGCTTTCGCTCGCTTTCGGTTTTTTCACGCTGGGCCGCTTTTCGGGCAGCGCGATTCTGAGGATCGCCAAACCGCATGCGGTTCTGGCCTGCTACGGCCTGGTCAATGTGCTGCTGATGGCGTTGACCTGCCTCGGTTTCGGATGGGTTTCGGTCGCGGCGCTGACCGCCAGTTTCTTCTTCATGTCGGTCATGTACCCGACCCACTTCGCGCTCGCCATACGCGGGCTGGGCGAGCGTACCAAACTCGCCTCCTCCTGGATGGTCACGGCCATCGTGGGCGGTTCGGTCGTCCCGGTGCTGATGGGCTGGCTCTCCGACCGCAGCGGCATGCGCACCGGCTTTCTCATCCCGCTCGCCTGCTTTGTCTTTATCGCGTTGTACGGATTCTTGTGGCCGCGGCTCTATCGGGGTGGCCGGCCGGAATGAACGAAGGTTTACCTTATCAATTTGAACGTTGCGCGTTAAACGTTGGGAGTTTGACCGTTCAACGCTGAACGCCCAACCCGTAACGCTGACGTTATGGAAGGAAAAGAGGGGAAACAATGAAGAAACATTTCACACGCATCGCGCCGTTCGCGGCGCTCTTGTTTACATCGCTGAGCGCAACGGCCGCGCCCGTGGACATGACCCGCCGCACCAAGGAGCTGCAAGACCTCCGCTGGGGCATGTTCGTCTGCTGGTCGTTCAGCACCTTTTCGGGCAAGGAGTGGACGCCGGGGGTCTCCGACATCGCGTATTTCAAGGCGACCGGCTGTGACACCGACCAGTGGGCACGCACCGCCAAAGAGGCGGGCATGGGCTACATCCTCTTCCTGACCAAGCACCACGACGGCTTCTGCCTGTGGGACACGAAAACCACCGGCCGCAAGGTGACGAAGGCTCCGCTCGGGCGTGACGTGCTGGCCGAGCTTAAGAAGTCCTGCGACAAATACGGCATCAAGCTGGCGCTCTACTTCTCCGAAGGCGAGTGGCGGCATCCAGGCGGGCTCGACCATCCGGACACGCCGGAACCTAAGAAGCGCAACCAGGGCGGCCGCGACCCTGAAATGAAAAAAGCCCAACTGAAAGAGCTGCTCACGCAGTACGGACCGATCGAGTATATCTGGTTCGACCACGCGGTCGGCGACGGCGGCCTGAGCCACGCCGACACGATCGCTTTCTGCAAAGCGCTCCAGCCGGGGTGCTTCGTGGGCTTCAACCACGGTGCGCAGGCCGACGCGGACATCCGGCTGGGAGAGATGGGCAAGCCGGGGCCGCTGAACGACCACGCCGCCGCCGGCCCGCACATGCGCAACGCCCCTTCGGAGAACTATCGGCTCGCGGAGTTCACCTACCCGATCCTGCCTCCGCACAAAGGCGGCGCGATGTGGTTCTACTCGCTGCCCGAGCACGACGGCCTTTGCCACACGCCCGAGAAGCTCTACCGCGACTATCTCGGCGCCGTACGGTACGGCAACATCTTTTCCATCGACGTCGGCCCGGATTACGCGGGAAAGCTGCGCGAGATCGACGTGCGGACCCTGCGCAGGGTCGGAGAAATGATCCGCACCCCGCCGCCGCCGCGGGTCGACGCGCGGATCGACTGGCCCGCCTTTCTGAGCCGCCACGACCTGGTCTGGGAGGTGCTGCCCGCCAAGTTCGACCACGGCGCGTTTCTCGGCAACGGGCTGCTCGGCACAACGATCTATACTGACGGCGCCAACCGGCTGCGCTTCGAGCTCGGGCGCTCGGACGTCACCGACCGGTGCGGCAACGCCGCCCGCCTGCCGATCGGCGGCATGATCCTCAAGACGGCGGGCGTGATCCGGTCCGGCACGTTCCGCACGGTGCTGTGGGACGCGGAGACGCGCGGCGAGGTGGTCACCGACAAGGGCCGCCTCCGCTTCCGGGCCATGGTCCATGCGGACGAGCTGGCGCTGCTGGTCGAGCTCGAGGCCGAAGGCGGCGAGCACGACGCGGCTTTTGTTTGGGAACCGGCGAAGTCGGAGGTTTACCGCTATGTGCAGGACAAGAAGGCGTTCGAGCCCAATCCTCCGCCCGAGACGGGCGCGGAAGGTGTAACGGCTTTCTGCGAACAGCGCCGCGTGGCAGGCGGCGCGTACGCCACCGCATGGCAGGTGCGGGGCACGCCTCTGAAACGGCGGCTCACGCTGACCGTCGCCGACTCGTTCCCGGAACGGACGGCGAAGGCTACAGCGCTGGCCACCGTGCGCCGGGTGGCCGGACAGCCAGCCGATGTGCTGGAACAGCGCCACCGCGCGTGGTGGCACGCCTATTATCCGGCCAGTTTCCTGTCTGTGCCCGACGCGCAGGTTGAAGGTTTCTACTGGATCCAGATGTACAAGCTCGCGAGCGCCACCCGTCAGGACCGGCAGGTGATGGATCTGCTGGGACCGTGGTACCGTCAGACCGGCTGGCCGCGCATCTGGTGGAACCTCAACATCCAGATCGCCTATTCGCCCGTCTATACCGCGAACCACCTCGATCTCGGCGAATCCTTAACCCGCTTTCTCGATGCCAACCGTACAAATTTTGTTCTTAACGCAAAAAAATTCTGGGGCGTTGACGCGGGCGCGACGGTTCCCCGTACCACCGGCTACAATGGCTTGGGAACCTCCAAAGGGAACAGCCCCGGTGACTTCACTTGGGCGCTGCATAACTACTGGCAGCAGTACCGCTACTCGATGGACGCGTCCCTTGTGACGAACCGGACACGGCATGCGTTCTATCCGCTGCTGAAGGGCGGCGTCAACCTCTTTCTGCACCTGATCGCGCCCGGCGATGACGGCAAGCTTCATCTGCCGCTTCTGGAATCGCCCGAATATAACCGCGACGGTGATAAGGACGCGAACTACCAGCTCGCCCTGTTGCGCTGGGGCTGCGCGACACTGCTGGAACTGGACGCGCGGTACGGCTTCAACGACCCGCAACGGCCGGAATGGGAGCGCGTGCTGCGCGAGCTCACGCCTTACCCGCGGAACGAAAACGGCTTCATGATCGGCGCGACGGTGCCTTTTGAGAAGTCGCACCGCCACTGGTCGCACCTGCTGATGGTCTGGCCGCTGTATCTGCTCTCTACCGAACAGCCCGAAAACCGCGAAGGGGTGGAGAAGAGCCTGAAGCACTGGCTGACCGTCGGGGAAGGCAAGCAGATTTACGGCTGGTCGAGCGCGGCCGCCTCCTGTATGTACTCCTGCCTGGGCGACGGCAACCAGGCCCTCGCCAGCCTGCGCGCCCACCACAACAACGCGCGTTTCGTCATGCCCAACACGCAGTACATCGAGGGCTCGCCCGTGATCGAGTGTTCGCTGGTCGCGGCCACCGCGCTTCAGACGATGCTATTACAAAGCTGGGGCGGAACGGTCCGCATCTTCCCCGCCATGCCGGATGAATGGCAAGAAAGCGTCTTCCATGACCTGCGTGCCGAAGGGGCTTTTCTGGTGAGCGCTGGCCGCCGCGGCGGCAAAACCCGGTGGGTGCGGATCAAGAGCCTTGCCGGCGAGCCCTGCCGCGTCCGCCCCGGTTTTGAGGGCACGTTCGACGTCGCCCCGTCCTCCGTCGGCAGCAAGGAGGTCGGGGCCGGGGTTTTCGAGCTGGGTATCGGCAAGGGCCAGGAGGCGATCCTGTTCCAGGAGGCGGGCGACGTCCTGCCGGAGGTCACGCCCTGCGTGCTGTCGCCCAAGGCGCTGAACGCGTTCGGGCTCAAGGATCCCAAGCGCGGCCTGTCCCCCGCGCTGTCGAGCGGCAAGCAGGCGCGGGCCTCGACCGAGTGGGGAAGCGGGTATCGGGCGGCGCAGGCCGTGGACGACGACCCCGCCACCCGCTGGGGCGCGGCGCCGGAGAGCCGCGGCGGCTGGCTGGAGGTCGACCTCGGCGCGGAGCGGCGTGTGGGCGGCGTCGAGATTTGGGAGATCGGCTTCGCGCGCGTGCGGGCGTTCACCGTCGAGGTCCGGCAAGGCGAGTCCTGGCTCGAAGTCGCGCGGGGAACGGCGGTCAAGGGACGGAAGAAGATTTCCTTCGCTCCGGTCACGGCGCGGCAGGTGCGGCTGGTGATCCACGAGGCCAGCGAGGTCCCGACGCTCGAGGAGTTCCGCGTGCTGGCGCCGGAATGAGGCCGCTGCGGTGACCTCGCAGCAGATTGCGCGAGTGTCCATGCCGTTCTCCAAGCAGGCTCAATAACACTGTTGGGGCCATCGATATCGAAATCGTTATCGCTATCGGGATCGAAACAAGAAGGAACGCCAATGGCCTTCGGACATGAGAGATTGGACGTCTACAGACTGGCGATCGGCTACGTAGCCTGGGTCTACGAGAAGGCCGCGACGCTGGAGGGTGTCCACCGTGCGGCGCGCGACCAAAGGCTGCGCGCCAGCCAGTCGAGACCCTTGAACACCGCCGAGGGCAACGGGAAGATCGGCCGATGTGGATCGGGGACGCTACTTCGAGATCGCGCGAGGATCGGCGCTGGAGTGCGCGGCAATCCAGGATGTCCTCGTAGTCGGCAAAGCCCTGGAGGAAGCGGAGAGTCAGAATCGCAAGACGGAACTGGACCGCATGGCAGCGATGCTGAGTCGGCTGGGCGGAAGAGGATACCAAGTGCGGGAAGACACTTCGGCTTACGGAGGAAACCCAATCGATCCCGATCCCGATAGCGATGCGGCGCATGCCGCGATTCACTGTCAGGTCGAACTGCAGTCCCGCGCGGGCGGGAACGCGCTGATCGGAAGGTCGCTGTATCCGTTACTGGTTGCCGCAGGCTATCGCGACGTCCGGGTATCCCCCCGGATGGTGTATGTCGATAACAGCAAGCCAGAACTGGTCGAAGGCTTCACGAAAAACACATTTACGGCGATGATCGAAGGCGTACGTCAAGCGGCGGTTGAGAAAGGCATCATCGATGCCGTTACGTTCGATCAAGGAATCCAGGACCTGTATAGGACGACCGAGCCAGACGGCACGTTTTGCTATACCTTCTTCAAAGGCTTGGGAAAAGCATGACGCCGAACAAGCCAGATGCGCGCAACGGCTTACCGCCGCGCGTGCATCCGTAGCGTTCCACGCCCCCCGGCGCGGACTCAGGCTTTGCCCGGCACGGCCGCGACGCCCTCGGCGGGCATCGGCACGTCCGTGTCGCGCTCAAAGTCCGCGGCCGTGAAGGCGGCGTTCATCGAGTAGAACTCCGAATCCTTGTTTTCCAGCAGATCGGACATCCGCACGGTCCGGCCCGAGTACGCGGAGAAGGTGCCCATGATGGTCGTGGCGGTCGACATCGCCACCTGCTCGCCCTCATTGAGCAACGCGCCGCTGAGGATCCCCTGCAGGAAATCGGCGTGTTCCATGATCATGCCGTTCTCGTGGCGGTCCTTGATGCGCTCCTCGTCATAGGCGACCGGTTTGCCGTCGAACCGCGTGATCTTGCCGCCGCAGGCGGCCTCGCCCTCCGACCCCACCAGCAGCGTGCCGCAGCGGTCCGAACACCCTTTGATGTGGCGCCCGATCGTCTGAACGTGCACGGCGTCGCCGTAATCGTAATCGATCGCCATGCAGTCGTAGATGTTGCCGATCCCGGCGGGCCGGCGGTGACGCCCGCCGATCGCCATGGCGGTCTTGGGAAAGCGGCCGATGAACCAGTTCGCCAGATCCACCTCATGGATCGCCTGCTCCGTGATCTGGTCACCGGACATCTCCCAGAAATGGTACCAGTTGTTGCAGAGGTATCCGGCGTTCGACTCGCCCTCGCGGCGCGGCCGGACCCAGATGCCGCCGTGGCAGCGGTAGACCTGGCCCGCGAGGATCCGACCGATCGCGCCTTCCCGGATCGGCTTGATCTGGCGCAGGAAGCGGTTCGAATGGCGGTGCAGCGTGCCCGACAGGATCGAGAGATTCTTGGCCTTGGCCTCCGCCACGCCCTTCAGGAAATGGCGCAGGCCGGCCGCATCCGTCGCGATCGGCTTCTCCGCGAAAATGTGTTTTCCGGCTTGGACGCAGGCCTCGAGGTGCAGCGGGCGGAAAATCGGGGGGGCGGTCAGCAGCACGATTTCCGCATCCGTCTCCATGATCTTGCGGTATCCGGCCGCGCCGCCGAACGCGAATTTCGGATCGCACCCGTTGGCTTTGCAGACCGCCGCCGCCTTATCCTGGAAGAAATCGGCCGCGGCGACCAGCTCCGCCTTGTGGCCGAGCCGTTCCGCCGCCGCCCGGATATCCCGCACCGCGCCGCTGCCGCGTCCGCCGCACCCGACCACCGCGTACTTGAACACACGCTGACCCTGGCCCAACGTGATCGACGGGACTGCGGCCAGAGCCCCCGCTCCGGCCAGAAACGCGCGACGTGACACTGCGACTGAATCCTTCATGGACGAAACCTCCCTGTTGATTGCCGTTGGCGCGGCAGGCCCCCGCCCACCGATTACCTATAGGAGACAGATTACTCTTTTGCCGCGAAAGGGCAAGCCGGCAAAAAAGGGTTGTATCCGGACACGTTTTCCCGGCATACTTTCTCGTGTGTGAAAAATGGATTATCCGGGAAGCGTCAGATTGCGGACGTTTCTCATCGAGCAAGCCCCGCCTCAGGCGTTTCAATACATCATGGAGAAAACGCATGCAAAACAGAGTATCGGTTCAGACCGTGCGGAAGTGCGGAATGCGGGTTGTACTGGGTGGAGCGGCATGGGCACTGATGGCGGCGTTGCCGTCGCAGGCAGCGCTGGTTGCCGATTTCCGCGTCGACTTCACGACCAATCACAACGGGCATGCGGACACCCGCGGGGACGGCCACTGGTGGTACTACCGATCCGCCACGGTCAACCCGGCCGACCCCGACGCGTCGCTTGCGCTGCTGTCCTGGGTCGACACGCCCAATCCCCAATACGGGACCGGCAACCTGACCACGGACCCGCAGGTCCGCAGCACCAATATGCACCCGCTCCCGGCGTATCAGGCGGTGGCCCGCTGGGAGAACGGCCGCACCGGAAAATATGCGGTCAGCGGCGTGTTCAGCCGAAACCCCAACACCACCAGCGGAAACGGCGTCACGGTCTATGTTTTCAGCCAGGGGAGTTTGAAACATACGGAGGCCGTTCCCGCGGCCACGGGGTATCCCGCCTCCTCCTTCTCGTTCGTGACGGACCTGACGGCGGGCGGCACCGTGGATTTCGTCGTGGCCTCCAACGGCGAGATCAACAGTGACCGCACGGATTTTAGCGTGACGGTGGTTGATTTCATCCCGTTTGCGGCCAACGGCAGCTTTGAGAGTCCCGAAATCGTGGCCCCGGACACAGGGAGCACGGCCACGATCCCATATTGGACGAAAAAATTGGGGGCGTGGGCATCTCCGGGCGTGCAGCTTGACACGGTGGGGAGTTCCCCGTCCGCGCCGGACGGCGACCAGTGGGCGTTCTTCAATCTCGTGGGCAGCGCCGTCAGCGCCAACGCCAACGAGGGGATGCTCTGGCAGCAGGTCGGGCTGACACACCCGGTCCGCCGCTATACGGTCGAGTACATTCTGGGCAGACGCGAACAGCCCATCGGTCTCGATCACGTGTTTGAAGCCAGTTTCTGGGTTGGCGGCACCGCGCCGTCCGCGGCGAACGGCGCGACCCTGCTCGGCAGCGCCGCGGCGGAACTGCCCGCGGCCTCGGGCGCGGTCACCACCAACCGTCTGACCGTCGAAACCGGACCCGCCCAGGAGATCCAGCCTCTCTGGGTGCGGTTCCGCGCGGCCATCAGCCCGAGCGACACCGCAGGCAACAATCAGATCCTGCTGGATCACGTCCGCGTCAGCGCGCTGGAAGGTTTCTCCGGAACCCTGATCACCGTTGAATAAGGGGCGGGCGACACAGGCGCCGTCCCTCCCGCAGCGGAAACGCGCGTTCCGGTCCGCGCAATCGGTTGGTGGCCGGGGTACGCGAAGATCATGCGTTTCTGGTGAAAAGGGAAGCGGGCGAGTCGGGAGCGCGGGCGTCCCCGCCCGCAACAGCGTTTCCCTCATTAGGCTAAGCGGCCGTTCCTTCAGAGCCAGACCGCGCATCGGAATCGCGCGCGGCCTTTCACATTGCGGGCGGGGACGCCCGCGCTCCCGGCTGCGCTTCGCCCAAAACACGCACGGAACCCGCATCCCCGGCCACCAACCGATTCCCCGGTCCGCCTCCGGGCGGCTTGACATCCCGCGGCCGGATGTCATATGATGCATGCCCTTGCACCGGTTATCGGAAGCCCGTGAGATTCGGGCGCGGTCGCGCCGCTGTAATCGGCTACGAGCCCCCAAAGGCCATTTCCCGCAAGGGAGAGAAGGCGGGGGCGAGGTTACGCCGTAAGCCAGAAGACGGACCGGATGCAAACCTGCGGCACTCCTTCGCGCCAGAGGAGCAAAAGTTTGTTGTCCGGCTGTTTCCGGTCTTTCTTTCGCTCTCGCGGTTAAGCCTCTTGTGTGGGGGCGTGCTTCACAGTCCCGCCAGAGGAAAAGAAAGATGCAGACACTGACGCTCTCCCGCAGCACGCCTGTCGCATTGGCCGCGTGCCTATTCGCAAACTCCGCGCTTCCAGCGCAAGAGGTCCCGGCACCACGTTCCCCCGCCACCAACCTGCCGTCCATCGTCGTGCAGGCCAGCCGGACCGGACGCGCCGCGTCCGACATGCCCACCCAGGTGCAGGTCATCACGGGTGAAGAAATCCGCAAGGCCGGTTACACCGACACCGTCTCGGCCTTGAGAAGCGCAGCCGGCGTCTATTTCCGTCAGTACGGCGACAATCCGGGAACATCGGAGATCAGCATGCGCGGCTTCGGCGCGAACTCACACGGGCGCGTGCTCGTCCTCGTGGACGGCGAACGGCTGAACAGCGCCGACATGAACGCGCCGAACTGGCTCCGCATCCCCGTCGCGGCGATCGACCGCATCGAAGTCCTGCAGGGGCCACAAACCGCGCTGTATGGCAACTATGCGGTCGGCGGCGTAGTCAACATCATCACGAAAAAAGACGCGGAGCCGGGCACAACCCTCTCCGGACATGTCGGCTCGGACAACAGCCGCGGCGCACACGTACGCCGGACGGGCGATCTGGAAGGCACGCGTTATTCGCTTGACCTCGACGCGCAGGCGAGCGACGGCTGGCGCGAAAACACCGCCTTCAGCGCCTACGACGTCCGTACCGCCGTTTCGCGCCAGCTCAGCGACCGGCTGACCACCCGTCTTTCGTTTTTCTACAACCAAAGCGAGTACGATCTGCCGGGCGCGCTGACGTGGAAACAGTTTCACGATGACCCTAAGGGCTCAAGCTCGCTCACCGAATACGAAAGCGAATCCTGGGGCCTCTATTCGCTGACCGAAGGCGCTGTGGGAGAAGCGGGGACCCTGTCGTTCGGCGCCGGATATAACCGCAGGCTCATCGGCATCTCCAGCGCCCTCAGCGACGCCAACAGCCAATTGGATGACTTTGTCCTTCAGCCGAAATACTCCTTCTCGCACGAACTGCTTTCCCTCCGGAACGGCGTCACCGTCGGGCTGGACTGGCACAACGAGTGGTTCGATTCCTCGCGCGGCGACATCGACCGCTGGTCCCCGGCCCTGTGGGCCGAGGACGAGTTGTTCCTGACGGACAAGGTCTCGCTTAAACTGACCGGACGCGCGGAACAGAACCGCTCCCATTTCAACCACACCGCCGCCGACGCCACGACCATCGATTCGCTAAGCGCGGTGGACGCGGCGGTTCTTTATCGGCCCGCCGACACCCTGAAGCTTTTCGCGCGCGGTGGGACGACCTATCGCTTCCCCTTTGTGGACGAGTATGCGGTGACCGACTCCTCGTTTGCCATAACCGGCCTGAACCGGGACCTTGATCCGGAAAAAGGACTCTTTGAGGAGGCCGGCGCGGAATGGGCGTTTGCAAAAAACTGGCAGGCCAGCCTCACGGTCTTTCACATGGACATGGAAGATGAGATCGCCTGGGTGACCGACCCCGTCACATGGGGGGGCTCCAACGAAAACATCGGCAGGACGAGCCGGAACGGTTTCAACGCCGGCCTTTCTTGGCACGACGAGGCGGGTTACGTGTTGGCTCTCCATTACACCTATGTCCATGCCCGCATGGAAAACGGGGTCAACGAGGGGAACGGCATCCCCCTGGTTCCGGAACAGATCGTGACGTTGCACAGCGAACTGCCGGTCGGCTACGGGGTCACGTTGCTCAACACCCTGCGCGCCGTCGCCGAACAGGATCTCAGCGAAGACAATCGGGCTTCGCCCCTCGCCGGATATGCGGTCTGGGACACCGGCTTGCGCTACGAGCCCTGTTTCGCCGCCTGCCTGAAGGGGCTTTCGCTGACTTTCATGGTCGACAATGTTCTCGACAAAATTTACGCGACACAAGGATACGGATCCGTCAGCACATGGGGCAGCTATTACGGCTACTACCCCTCCGCAGGGCGCACATGGAAGCTTGGGGCTTCGTACACCTTTTAATCCATGTTCCTGTTTCATTCCATAAGACCGGCACCGGCAGGCCTGTTCCTGCCCGCGCTTCTTCTGCTCGCCGGCTGCTCGCAAACTGCGGAGCCGGCGGCGGACGGCCGGTTGCGCCTGATCTCCACCGCCCCGCATCTGACCGAGTGCCTCTGCGCCATCGGCGCAGCCCCCCTGCTTGCCGGACGCACCGATTGCTGCGACGTGCCGCGCGAGGCGCTGCGCGGCGTGCCGGTGACCGGCGGGTTCGGCACCCCCTGGCTCGAACCGCTGGTGCGGGCGCGTCCGACACATGTGCTGGAGACGGTCCTGGCCGACCCCTCCCTCCGGCAGCGCCTCGCCGCGATGGGCATCCCGGTGGTTCATGTGCCGTGTTCCCGGCTTGCGGAGATCCCGGACGCGCTGCGCCAGTTGGGCGCGCTGACCGCATGCGCATCGCGGGCCGAAACGCTGGCCGCCTCCATTGAGGCCGGACTGGCCGCGGCGCGCGCGCGGCGGCGCCCGGCCGGTCCCCGGCCGCGCGTGCTGCTGCTGTTCGCACCCGACACGCCGATCACCGCGGGCCGTCACGCCTTTGTCGCCGAATTGCTGGAACAGGCGGGCGGCCTGAATGCCGGCCGTGACGCCGAGGCCGACTATTACGCCGTTTCCCTGGAGTGGGTGCTGACGCGCGATCCCGATCTTCTGCTTTGCGTCTTTGACTGCAAGGGGCGTGATCCCGTATCCTTTTTCCGCACGCGGACCGGGTGGAAATCTTTGCGCGCGGTGCGGACAGGCCGGGTTTACTCCCCGGGCGACCTGAACACCGTGAGCCGTCCCGGACCGCGCGTGATGGAGGGGCTCGGACAAATCCGGGAGATCCTGGAACGCGATGCCGCGGCCGGCCGAACGGTCCCGACGCCCCCCCTGCCGGAGGCCCCGTGATGGTGAACCGACGCATCCTGATCATTCTGTGCCTGGCCGCGATCCCGCTGACGCTGGGGTTCGGTCTCCTCACCGGCGCCTCGGGCCTCGGGCTGCCCGACCTCTCGACCGTCACCGGCCGCGCTTTGCTGGAATTGCGCCTCATCCGGGTTCTCACGGGGTTTGTGGTGGGGGCGGCCCTCTCTTGTTCCGGCGTGGCGCTTCAGGCCGTACTCCGCAATCCGCTGGCCGAACCCTATGTGCTGGGCGTCAGCAGCGGCGGCGCACTCGGCGCGGCGCTGGTGATCGCCGCGGGGCTTGCGGCCCGCACGCCGGTCGCCCTGCCCGCAGGCTCGTTTCTCGCCGCTGGCGCCACGCTGACGCTGATCGGCCTGATCGCGGGACGGGCGGGCGGGTACGCCCCCAACACCCTGATCCTCACCGGCGTGGTGACCGGCTCCATCCTCTCCAGCCTGCTGATGCTGCTGCTGGCGTTCGCCCCGTCCGGCACGATTCACAGCATCACCTGGTGGCTGCTCGGCAATCTGCAGACCGCCTCCTGGGCGCTGCTGGGCTGCGTGGCGATTCTGGTGGCGCTGGCGATCGGCATCCTCGGCTGCGAGACGCGCACGCTGAACGTGCTGACCCTGGGACACGAGACCGCGCAAACCCTCGGGGTGCGCACGGAACGCACGGTGCCGCTTATCCTGGCCGCCGCAACCCTGGCCGCCGCCGCGGCGGTTGCGGTTTCCGGCATCATCGGATTCGTCGGACTGATCGTGCCCCACGCCCTGCGCCGCCTGACCGGCGCGGACCACCGCAGGCTCCTGCCGCTGGCCGTTCTGGCCGGCGGCGCTTTTCTGGTGTTGTGCGACGCGCTGGCGCGCACCCTGTTCGCGCCGCGCGAGATCCCGGTCGGCGTGCTGACCGCCCTGGCCGGCGGCCCGTTCTTCCTCTGCCTGCTGACCCGGAGGGACGCCCCCCCTGCCGCCTGAACCCGCCATGATCCAACTCGAACAGATCCGGGCCGCGTATGACGGCCAGCCGGTGCTCGACGGCGTCTCGCTTCGCATCGCGCGCGGCGAGCGCGTGGCGCTGGTTGGGCCCAACGGCGCGGGGAAATCCTCACTGCTGCGGGTGCTCACCGGCCAGTTGCCCGCGCAAGGCGGGGTGCGGATCGCCGGGCGGGAGATCCGGCGTCTGGCCCCGCGCGAACGCGCCCGGCTGATCGCCGTGGTCCCGCAGGAGACCCCTCACGACCTGCCCTTCACCGCACAGGAATTCGTGATGCTCGGCCGGACCGCCTGGCTGCCGCGTTTCGGCGGGCCGGCCCCGTGTGACCGCAGCGCGGTGGAGGAGGCCATGTCGCTTACGGACACCTGGACGCTGCGCCGCAGGCGGCTGTGCGAGATGAGCGGCGGGGAACGCCAGCGTCTGGCCCTCGCCCTGGCTCTCGCGGGCCGTCCGGAAGTTCTGCTGCTGGACGAGCCGACCTCGCACCTCGACCTGCGCCACCGCGCCGAACTGATGCGCCTGCTCGAACGCCTGACCCGCGAACGCCAGACCACCCTGCTCATGGTGGTGCATGACCTCACCCTCGCCAGCCACGCCTTCCCCCGTCTGGTGCTCCTGCACCACGGGAAAAAACACGCGGACGGACCGCCGGCCGACGTGCTGCGCGCCGATCTCCTCGAAACGGTGTACGGCTGTCCCGTGCGCGTCATCCCCCTACCGGGACAGACCGCCTCCTGCGTGCTGGCCGACCTGCGCTGAACGGGGACACTCCCCATTGTAACCTGATTTAATTCTTGTGGTTGACAATAGCTCCCGCCCCGGTTACTCTCCCGGCCCCATGAACGCACACCGGTCGCCGATCCAGATCCTTTGCGCGTTGTGCGCGGCCCTCGCCACGCTTCCCGCCGCAGCCCAGACCGCTGCCTCCAATGTGGTGATCCGCGTCGATGCCACCCCCCTGACCGCCCTTGTCCGTCCAGGGCTCGAGCGGTTGCGCGACACCCCGGGCCTCACGCTCCGCCAGCAGGGCGCGGGCGCGCCGCAGGGCGACCTCTCGATCCGCGGCGGCCCGTTTAACGGTGCGGGGCTGCTGCTGAACGGCCTGACGCTGCGCAACGCCCAAACGGAACACTGGCATGCGGACCTGCCCGTTCCGGACGTCTGGACCGACACCCCGACGGTGCTGACCGGCATGGAGCGTTTCCGCGCCGCGCCCGGACACCCCTCCGGATCGGTGAGTCTAGAGCTCGCGCCCCTTTCCGGGAACCTGCGTTCCGTCACGCTCGGCGGCGGCGGCAAGGGCGCGCTCTTCGGCCAGGCGGTCTTCACCGAAACCGAGCCTTTGCGCGACGGCGTGGCAGGCGCCTCGGCCTTCGTTTCAGCCGACCGGGCAGACCAAACCGATGGGTATCGCGACAACGACCTCGAGCGCGGCGCGGCCGGCGCCCGGATCAGCGCCGCGAGCGAAACGATGCGGGGCGATCTCGTCACCGCGCTCTCGTGGCGCGAGTTCGGCGCGCGCGGCTTTTACGGCACCGATCCGACCTATCCCGCAGCGGAACGCAGGGGCGACGCGCTCGCGGCCGGGTCACTCCGTTTCGCGCGGGACCCGCGCCAGCCGGCCCGACTCTCCGCCGCCTGGCTCCGCACACGGGACACCTATTGGCTCGACCGGCACAACCGGGCGTTTTACGAGAACGACCACACCACCGATTTCTTCGCCCTGCACGGCGACACGCGCCGCACGGTCAGCGACACCGTCTCCGTGGACCTGCGCGCGGACGGCGACCTCGAAACGCTGGCGAGCCGCTCGCTCGGCAACCACACCCGCAGCCACGCCTCGTTCGCCGCGCTGCCGAATCTCGCCTCCGGCCCGCTCACCTGGACCCTGGGCGGAGCGCTCGAGCTCTTCTCCACCGACTCCCCGGTCCCGCTGCCGGCCGCAGGTGTCGAATGGGCGGTCTCGGATCGCCACACCCTGTTCCTGTCGTACAGTACCGCAGTCCGCCAGCCCTCGTACACCGAACTCAACTACGAATCGCCCTCTTCCCTCGGCAACACCGGACTCGACCGTCAGCGCACCCAAACCGCCGAACTCGGGTGGAAGGCCGAAACCGGACCTTTCCGTTGGCGCGCGGTGCTGTTTCATGAAGAGGGGCGGAATATCGTGGATTGGCTCCGCGCCTCGCCCGCGGGCCGCTGGCAGGCGGTGAATCTCGAAACCCTGCGCACCACGGGCCTCGCCGCGGAAGGCGTATGGGAAGTGGACGGGGCCACGGATCTCGGACTCAACCTGCTGGCCGTGTCCAAGGATACGGACACGGCCGGGTATACCAGCCGCTACGCGCTGGATTATCCCCGCGCCGCCGCCGACGCGTGCGTGCGCCACCGCCTGACGCGCGAACTCTCCCTGCGGCTGAGCCAGGGTGTCAGCCGCTATGCGGCCAACCGCGCCCGCCGGCACGGCGACGGGTTTTGGGATACCCGCGCTGGAGTGCGGTGGCAGCCCCGCCGTTTCCCCGGCCTGACCCTGAATGCGGGCGTCGACAACCTGCTGGACGATGATTTTCAGATCTTCCCCGGACAGGAATCCGCAAGACGGAGGGTGCACGTCTCCCTCACCCGTGTCTGGTAGGAAAGGGGGAGTTAGAAATTAGCCCGCCGCCCGGGGCTGCGGGAGCAAACGGATTGGTATCTTTTTTCCGCGAAGATTCGCGGGCAGAAAACGGATGCCCCGTTACGCCCCGTCCTCGTTCTCGTTCACGCACTCGTGTCCCGTATACGTTCACGATTTCTCGTGTACGGGAACGGGTACCGCTTCCCAAATACGGCGCGGCATCAGGGAGGAGAGGAAGAGGGGAAAAAGAATATTTTGAACGCTCAACGCCCAACTTTCAACGTTCAACGCCCAACTTATAGACAAGCCCCCCGCCCGCGGAGCGGGAACAAACGAAGGGGTATCTTGAACGCAGAATGTCGAACGCTGAACGTCGAACGCTGAAGTTATAGGTAAGGAGTTGATAGCCACGCCGCGGCCCAAAGCGTTGCGGCCGCCACCGCGCGCCAGGGGATCCGGAAGAAAAGCGGCGCGATCGCGATGCAGGCGAACACGGCCAGACCCGCGGCCCAGGCGGCCGGCCCGACGCGCGCGCCGCACGCGAGACACGCCGCACCCAGTGCCGCATACCCCCCGCACAACAGCGCGCCCGCGTGCGAGAGGGCCTGCCACCGGAACCGCTCGGCGTCCGATGCCGTCACCAGGTCATCATCCTCCAGCGGCAAAAGCAACAGTCCGGCCCCCGCTGCGAACAGATAGCCCGCAAACGCGCCGCCGCCGAGAACGGTCCGGCATGCGGCGCGCCAGTCAGGCCGGACCGCGGCCGTGAGCCACAGCAGCAGCGCGGGCGGGGCCGCGATCCACGCCGCGTGCGCGGCGCGGTAACCGGACGGGCGCCACACCCTCTCGCCGCAGTAGACGCAGGCGCGTTCGTAACGCCCGGCCGCGCGCCCGCACGCGACGCACATGCCCGACCTGACCGCGCGCGACGTTCCGCCGGAACGTCGCGCCACAGCGGCCGCGGGATTCATCGCAAAAAAATCCCCGTGCCGCGCGGCGCGGTCAGCGTCAGAAGCAGGTCATCGAACTTCGCCGCGCCGCCGCCGCCGGAGGGCGACTCCGCATCGAACTGGACCCGCACGGCGGCCGCGCCCTGCGGCGCGACCCCCTGCAGCGTGACCTCCGTCCACGCGACCGCCCCGCCCGTGTAGGCGTCCAGATTCGTGGTCACGCTCCCGAGCGCCGCGGCCTCGCCGTCCAGCCAGATCAGGCGGGCCGTGACGTTCGAGCCGTTCCATCCGCCGTCCCCCTCCTGCCAGAAGGAGAGGCTGCAGCGGTACCCCGCCCGGATTCCGGGCACTTCCTGGGAGAAGGCGCCGAACGAGCCGGAGGTGTACCCCGGCAACGCCATGAGGTACCCGTCCCCGTCGTGCGAGCCCCACGATTCGCGCCGGGCGTTTTCGGTGGAGGCCACCTCGGACCAGTCGAACGCGTCGAATTCGACACCGAAACGGAATCCCGGATTCGCCAGGCCCGGCGGATAGACCGTGAGGCTCAGTTCATCGAACTTCGCCGCGCCGCCGCCGCCCGAAGCCAGCGTTTCGGCATCGAACTGGACCCGAAGGATGGCCGCCCGTTTCGGCGCCGTGCCGGAAAGCGTGTGGAACGACCAGGAAACCTGGGTGTAGTCATCCAGATTTTTCGTGACACTGCCCAGCACGTTCGAACCGCTGTCCAGCCAGATCAGGCGGGCCGTGACGTTCGAGCCGTTCCAGCTGCCGTCCCCGTCCTGCCAGAAGACCAGCGTGTAGACCTGGGCGGGAACAACCCCGCCCACATCCTGCCAGATCGCGCCATAGGTTCCCGCACTCTCGTTCCAGCCGTAGAGCGCCATGAGGTATCCGTCCCCGTCATGGCTCCCCCAGCCCTCGCGCCCGGCTTTGGCCAGCGAGTTCTCGGCCCAGTGATCCGGGTCATTCCCGCTGCCGTCCGCCAGGCCGCCGTTGAGCAGCGTGCTCTCCGCGCTCGCCGCGAGCGCGAGCGCCGCGCACGCCCCAAGTCCCTGCCGCAAAACAAACCGTACGCATTCCAACTTTGCCATAAGGCCCTCCTGAACGGTTTTCGGCCACAAACGACACCCAACACACCTCCCGATTACAACTGGATTATACGGTGCGGACGCAAAAGGGGCAACGGCTTTCGGAAGCCCTGGGGCAATCGGTTGGTGGCCGGGGTACGCGAAGATCATGCGTTTCCGGTGAAAAGGGAAGCGGGCGAGTCGGGAGCGCGGGCGTCCCCGCCCGCCACAGCGTTTCCCTCATTAGGCTGAGCGGCCGTTCCTTGAGAGCCAGACCGCGCATCGGAATCGCGCGCGGCCTTTCACATTGCGGGCGGGGACGCCCGCGCTCCCGGCTGTGCTTCGCACAAAACACGCACAGAACTCGCATCCCCGGCCACCAACCGATTCCGTCCCCGGGGTGCGGAGTCAACAACGTGGAATCGCAACCCGGTGCCGCCTCCTCACCGCGCGGGCGCGGGCAGGCGCATCCCCCACAGGAACGCGACGGTCTTGGCGATATCCGTATTGTCGGTCATGCCCTGGAAATACTTGGAGCCCGGACCGAACGCGTGCATCGGAACCGGCGCGCCGGTGTGGCTGGTCGTGGTGTAACAGATCGTCAGCCGGTCCGGCACGGCACGGCTGAGCGAACAGAACAGGCCGCCCGTCTCGTGGTCGGCGGTGACGAGCACCAGCGTGTCGCCGCGCGACTGCGCGAAGGCCACGGCGCGCCGCACCGCCCAGTCCACCTGCAGCGTGCCGCGCACGGTGAGTTCCGGATTGTTGCCGTGCCCGCCCCCGTCCGTGATGGTGCACTCCATCATCATGAAAAAGCCCTTGTCATGACGGGCGAGGCGCGGCAGCGCGGCGTCCATCAGGGTTCCCAGCGCGGTCGCGGGCTCCAGCGAAGGCTTGTCCAGAAAACCGAGCACCCGCCGGTCCGCGGGCGCGGCGGCGAACTCCGCCGCGTTCGTGACCACGGCATATCCGGCGGCGGCCATCTCGTTCAGCACGTTCCGGGTGTCGGTGCGCTGGCCGCCGGACGCGGCGGGCGTGAACCACGCCCGCGCGCTGGCGTTGCCGATCAGGAGATCGTACCCGCAGGCGGCGGCGAACCCGGCGATATCCTGATACGCGCCGCGCCGCGTGACGTGCGCGTAAAAACCGGAGGGCGTGGCGCCGGTCAGCGCGTCGGAGGTGAAGATCCCCACCGCGCGCCCGCTCTCCCGTGCCAAAGCCGCCACGGACACGACGGTGTTGGTTTGCGGCGTCAGGCCCAGCATCCCGTTACACGTCTTGTGCCCGCAGGCGATGGCGGTGGAGGCCGCGGCCGAGTCCGTGACCTCCGAGCTGGCGGAAAAGGTGGTGCAGAAACCCGTGACCGGCAACTGCTGCATGGCCAGGCGGCCCTCGGCCTTGTGCTGGTAAAGCGAGGTGAGTTTCTGCGCGCCTTCGCCCATGCCGTCCCCGATGATCAGAATGATGTTCTTCGGCCGCGCGTCACTCAAATCGTCGCGCAGGGGCTTCTCGAACGGCGGCGGCGCGGCATATTGCTTGTCGAGCTTCAGGTTGGGGCGGATCGGCTTCAGCGAGACCTCATCGCCCAGCGTGGCCGCCACCACCATCCAGGCGCACTCCCGCGAGCGCAGCCGGATCAGCCGGATTGGCTTGGCCTCCAGTTTGAATTTGGAGGCGAAGAGCGACACCTGGGTGTTCGCGTTGTACGCGCTCCAGGCGCGCGCGGCGTTCGCGTAACTCTCCGGCTTCGTCCAGTCGCCGACATCGCGGCCGCACCGGACATGATACTCTTTGCTTGTGCCGTCCGCATACTCGACGGTCAGCAGACCGGCCATCTTCTGCTGCTGCGGCGGCGGGCACCAGGCCGCGCCGTGCAGGAGGTAGAGGGCCGCGCCGGTTTTTCCGTCCGCGCGGATTTCGGCCTGCGCCGGCAGATAGGGGCGCTTGGGCCCGCCCAGCACCACGCAGGTGCGGTCCGGATTCTTTCTGCCGTCCAGGACCTGGAACGGCACGCGGGACGAGACCGTCAGCCGGCCTGCGGGCAAGACGCTCAGGTCGTTCCCGCCCAGATCAAGCCAACCGCCCTTGCGGTCGCCCTCCTCGACATCAGCGAACCCGGTGTTGGCCGCATCCCTGAGCGGCACCGGGACAAAGGGTGCCGCGGAAAGGGCAAGCCCGCCTGTGACGAGAAGCAGCGCAAAACAGATGACAGCACGGTGAAACGGCATCCGCGACATAATGGTCCCCTCTTCGTGTGGACGCGCCGTCTTTTCCGGCACCTTTTGTAAGCCGGCACCGGCACATCCGGTTTGGTTTAACAGATCGGAATCAGTCTAGCAGGAACCGCCAAGCCGTGTAACCCCCAATTTTGTCTCACGCCAAGATGCTTCGGCCCTGCTCAACGACATGCGGGGTTCAGTCAGGGAGACGGCGATTCGTCCGCGCGGAAGGGATCCGCATACGGACCGATCTCCGCCTCGGGCGGCAGGGCCGCGAAGGGCGAACAGGCCGCATCCCCTTCCGGATCGGCCGCTTCGGCGAACACGCGGTTCCCCCAGGTTTCGGTTCCTTTGGGCTTTTTGTGCAGCGCCTCTTCGGTGCCGACGAACAGGTTGCGCCACACGCGGTTGACGTCCGCCTTGCCGGGCAGCCCGGCGAGTTCGGGATAACGGGTGCTGTAGGGCGGCAGGCTGATGTTGACGGTTGAATACATCAGTTTGCGGATTCCCTCGCGTCCCAGGAACTCCTCCCAGCGTTTCTGGCCCCACGCCGAGAAGCTCACCCCGTACCGGCATCCGGTGAAGAGGTTGTTGTCGATGATGTTGTTCTGTCCGCCGTGAATCTGCACGCCGCCGAAGTGGCCCGTCGAGGTCCGCTCGAACCGGTTGCCGTACACCACCATGCCGCTGATCGCATCGTCGAACCGGATGCCCGCCTGGCCGCACGGCGCATGCCCCCCGCCGATGTCCCGCCACAGGTTGTACCGGATCACCACCCCGCGGTAGGACGGGTTGCACCACATGTCGATCCCGCCCTGGTCATCCGACTCCCGCACCATGTGCTCCACCCGGTTGAACTCGATCAGGTGGTCGTTGCCCTCGATCCGCATGGCGCTGGACGGCGCGTGGTGGAAATGGTTGTGCGCCACGCGCGCGCCGCAGCCGTCGAGCAGCAGCGCGGGGTTGTACGTGCGCGAACAACGGGCGAAATGACTGATCTCGTTGTTTTCGATCACGATGTGTCCGGAAGTCAGGTTGATGCGGTTGCCGCCCTCGACCCGCATGCCCGCGTGCCCGAGTGTCTCCATCCGGTTGCCGTAAATCCGGATGTTCGCGCCTTGGGTCACGAGCAGCGCCGTGCCGCCCAGGCGCCGGATCACATTCCCCGCCACAAGCACGTTGGCGCAGGCGTCCAGCACCATGCCGTTCTGCCGCCCGTACTCGAAGGTCAGGCCGCGGAACACCACCTCCTGCACCTTGCGGGCCTCGACAAACGGGCGGTCCCACCGCGACAGCGTCAGCTTGCTGCGCCACGGGTGCCGGAGCGGCCACACGTAGAGCCGCCCCGCGGCGCGGTCGAGGAACCACTCGCCGGGCCGGTCGATCTCCTCCAGCAGGTTCAGCACGTAGAAGGGACGCCCCGCGCGCATGTTGTGGTACGGCTTCTGCCGCAGCGTGAACCTTCCCGTCGCCGCATCGACCGCGGCCACGGGAACCGTGCATTCGGCCCACAGGTGGAACCAGTAGCCGTTCGCCATCAGGTCGTCCGCCCGCGTCCAGCGCGCCAACCGGTTGGTCGGGCAGGTGAAAGTCAGGTTGGTGATGTTGGCGGCCTCCATCGCGAGAAAGGCCTCGTTGGGCCACCGGGCGATCTCCAGCGGCCGGCCGTCCTGAAACAGCTCGCGGACCGTCTCGTTGGTCTGGGACCTCCCGTACGCCGCCTGGGCCTCCAGCGCGGCGTATCCCTGCTTCGTGAGGTTCGCGACCATGACATGGCCGCGCGCCTCCGCGGGCAGCCGCCCGAGCGTGTCGGCATCGCGCACGCGCCAGAATCCCCGCACGCGGAACCCGCCGTCGAGCACCGGCCGTTCGCCGGGCCAGGCGCAATACACCACCGGCGCGCCGAAGTTCCCGGAGTCCTCTTCCGCGAGGACAAACGTGTTGGTCACCGCATAGCGGCCGCCGCGCAAAAACACGCAGGCGCCGCCCGGCGGCAGGATTCCATCGCGTTTGGCGGCACGCACCGCGCCGCGCGCGCGCTCCAGCGTGGCGAACGGCTGTTCAAACGTCCCGGGATTCGTGTCCCGGCCTTTGGGCGACACGACGAAGCGCACCGCCGGTTCGGGCAGCGGGGCGAGGCGCCGGCGGCTGGCCTCGGGATCGCGCGCGGGCCTGCCCGCCAGCAGGTTGTCGCTCGCCTCCGCTCCGGCGCGCGCCTCGTCCAGCAGATGCGTGAACCGGCTGACCGTCCCCGTCACCGCGCGGTATGCCGCGGCAGCTTCGGCGTGCTTGCCCTCCCCGCGCCACACCTGCGCCACGGTCAGCGCGGCGAGCCCGCGCGCGCTCTCCGGCAGCCGCTTGTCCGCCGCCAGCGCGGCATACTGCGCGCGCGCCTCATCCGTCTTCCCGCCGCGCCAAAGCAACCCGGCATACTCCTGCCGGATTTCGGCGACGGCCTCCGGATCATCCCCCGCGGACTCGAGGAGCTGCCGGCACACGCCGTAGGCCGCGTCCCAGCGCTGTTCGCGCTGATACGCCCGCGCCAGGGCGAGTCCGAACAGGCGCTGGCCCGCGGCATCCAGTTCGAGACGGCCCGGCAGCTCCGACAGCACCCGGCTGGAGAGCCATTCGCCGCCCAGCCCCTTGTGGCAAATCTGCACCAGAAACTCGATCGCCTGGCCCCGCAGCGGCTCGGGGGCGGCCGGGTCCGCAATCAGGGCCTCGCACGCCTCGGCGCCCGCGCGGCGTTCCGCAGCGGTCTCGACGAACCGGACCGCGGCGAGCGCGGCCCAGCGCCGCCACACGTCAGAGGCATCCCGCTTCTCGGCCAGGGCCCGATACGCCTGCGACGCCTCGCCCACCGCGTCCGCACCCGCCGCCGTCTGCGCACGGATCAGCAGCGGCAGACACCCGGCAGGCAACGCCTCCCCGTCCAGCGCGATCCGGGCGATGGTCTCGGGCGGCAGGGCCCGGTCATACACCGCGAGCGTGTCGATCGCCATGTTGAGCGAGCCGACCCCGTATCCGGAGAACCCCGCGCAGAGTGCGCCGCGCGGCGGGACGAGCGGCCCCGCGTGCGGCTTTTCCGCCGACAGCATGCCGTTGACGTAGAGGCGCACGCGCGCGCCGTCCCAAGTGGCCGCGAGGTGATTCCAGAATCCCGCGCTCAGCGCGTCGCGCGCCTGCACGTTCAACGCGCCCTTCTCTTTGCCCAGCTCGACCGTCGGGCGCCGCGTCCGCCAATCCTGAAGGAGCAGGCGCCACCCGTCGTAATACCCGCTACCGTTCGAGACGATCATCCCGCCGGAACCGCCGCCCACTTTTTTCGAGCCCGCGGCCAGCGGCCGCAGCCAGACCGCCACCGTGAAAGCGTTCGAGGCCTGCGTCACGGCCGGGGCGGAGAAGACGTCCGCGTCGAGTACCGCGGCCCGTGATCCGGCGAGGCGCCCCGCCCCCGTGACCGGAGCCTTTTTGTTCAGCATGGCGTCACCCGGACCCGCGGCATTGGAAACCGCGCCGCCGGTCAGGTTGCCGAACGCGTACCGCCGCACCGGTCCCGGCTCGCCGCTTGCCGCAGGCGGCGTCCCCCCGCGCGCGCCGCACGCGACCATGACCGCCAACGCCCCCATCCCCATCAACCGGCTCATCCGTTTTTTCATGCCCCCAGTGTAAACGACCCCTCCCGGATATTCAAGACAGGCCCGCCGGGGGGCGATTCAACTTTGTTGAATCCGTTCCGTTGTCCCCGTTCACGTACTCGTTCACGTCCTCGTCCTCGCACTCGCACTCGCACTCGCACTCGAACCATGCCGCATCCGCTTCGAGAACGCGGTCCCGAGAAAAATTCCCGCGCTTTTTCGCGGCGCGGCCGTCCGGCCGGCTTCGTGGCCCCCGGATCATTTCTTCTTCGACGGCAGCGTGATGCGCCGCCCGGCCACCATAAAGTTCTCCGCGCCGCAGTGGTGCAGCGTCTTCGGCTGGCCGCAGGCCGGATCGATCCATGCCTGCACGACCTCCAGCACAAACAGGTTGTCTTGCCGCACCATGCGGGTGTCGGTGACCACGCATTCGAGCGAGGCGAAGCATTCGTCGATCAGCGGGGCCGCGACCCGTTTCGCCGGACGCGGCGTGAGGCCGAACGCCGCGAACTTATCCGTGTCGCGGCCCGACGTGTTCCCGCACCCGGCCACCGCCTTACGCAAGGCGACAGAGGGAAGATTGATCACACACTCCTTGGTCTTGCGCAGAGCCGCGAACGAGTGATTCCGCTCGCTGAGCACCATCCCGATCCGCGGGGGCTCGAAATCCAGCATCATATGCCAGGCGAGGGTCATCACATTCGGACGACCGCGATCCGCCGTCGTCACCAGCACAACCGGCCCCGGCTCGATAAGGGTATAAACCCTGGAAAGCGGCAACTTTGTTTTTTTCATGCCCCCAGTGTAACCGCCCCGTCCCGCATATTCAAGAAACGCCCGTTTTCACCGCATCAGGCCCAGTGTGCCCACAATTTCCTTCGTGCTGAGCATGCGCGCCGCGGACCAGTCCGACACAAAACCGCGCGTGTTCAGCGCCTCGTCCTCCGCGGCCGTTGCGGGCGGGGACGCCCGCGTTCCCGACTCCCCCTCATTTCAGCGTTCGGCGTTCTCTTCCTCCTCCTCTGCGCCCTTACGTTCTTTCTCTCTCCTTTCCGCCGCACCCGGGACAGTCGGGCAGGCGTTCGAGTCGGACGCGGCGTAACGCCGCGGACCAGACGTTGAACCGGATGAGCGTGCCGGGCTCCGCAGTGCCGTTCAGCACGCGCACCGCCTGGGCGATCTGCAGGGAGGCGGCCATCGCGACGGTCATGGGCAGAATGCCGTCCGTGAGGCAGTTGGCGGTCTCGTCCGGTTCGGGCGGCTCGGGATAGAGGCAGCGCAGACAGGGCCCGCCGGGCGGCAACACCGGCAGGATCAGCCCCTCGCCGCCCGCCACACCCGTGTAGATCCACGGGATCGCGCGCGCCACGCAGAAGTCGTTGATCAGAAAACGCGTCGGCGCGTGATCCGTGGCGTCCAGCACCAGATCGGCGCCCGCGGCAAAGGCGTCGAAATTGTCGCGTGTGATCCGGGCCTCACAGGCCTCGACCGTCACGCCGGCGTTGATCTCCCTCAGCCGCGCGGCGGCAGCGCGCACTTTCAGGCGGCCCGCCGCCGCGTCCCGCTCCGTGAACAGGATCTGCCGGTGCAGATTTTCGAGCGTGACCTGATCGTCATCCGCAAGGCGCAGCCGTCCGACGCCCATGCGCGCCAGCAGCTCCGCCTGCCAGGTGCCGAGTCCCCCGCACCCCACGATGGCGATGGTGGCGGCGGCGAGACGGCGTTGCGTCGCCTCCCCGAAGCACGGCGCCATGATCTGTTTCCGGTATCGCATCCGCTCCGCTCCCTTACCGCTTCTCCGGCACGTCCGGACAATCCGGGCGGCCGCGTGTGCGCGGTTACGGAAAAGCATACCAGAGGAGTTAGGGGGGCAGGAAGGAGAAGCTATAGACCCGGCGCGTAAAGAATATGGGGCAGGAAACGTCGGGGCCGGCACCGGAATCGTCAAACAACCTGACTTGCCATCACAAATGCACGCAGGCGATAGCGCGGTGAGTTGTTTTTCATGCGTCGTTTTCCCCGAAGCAGCGTTTGGCCTTCTTTCCGGCGGAGAGGCCGTCGAAGATCATGCGCTTCGCGCTCAGGCAACCGTGCGGGCTCCTCTCTTGCATTCGCGCCCCGGCCCCGTTACACTGGCAACCGGAATGAATCCCCCTCTCTCACCTTTGGTTTTCCAGCCTGTCTACCAATGTTCCCTGTGGGGCGGCAACCGCTTCCGGACGCTTTACCACCGCACCGGCGTGCCTGCGGTGTGTGCGGAGTCCTGGGAGATTTCAGCCCATCCGGACGGCATGAGCGCCGTCTCGGACGGCCCGTTCGCGGGACAGACGCTGGCGGAACTGACCTCCCGATACGGTGTGGCGCTCACCGGCACGCGTGCGCCGGATCCTGCGCGGTTCCCGCTGCTGTTCAAACTCCTCGACGCGTCGGACCGTCTGAGCGTGCAGGTCCACCCCAACGAGGCATGCGCCGCACGTGCGGGAGGGGAACCCAAAACCGAAGCGTGGATCGTCCTCGACTGCGCGCCCGGCGCGCTGCTCTACGCCGGCCTCAAACCGCGGGTGACCCCAAAGACGCTGCGCGCCGCCCTGGCGGACGGCACGGTAACGGAGCAACTCCTTTCATTCGAACCGCGGCCCGGCCAGGCTCTTTTCCTTCCGGGTGGGCTGGCGCACGCCATCGGCGAGGGGTGCCTGATTTACGAGGTGCAGCAAAACGCCAACACGACCTACCGGCTGTTCGACTGGAACCGCACCGGGCCCGACGGCCAGGCGCGGCCGCTCCAGATCGACCGGGGCCTGGCAGCGATCGACTGGTCCCTTCCCCCGCCTCAGCTCATCACGCCGCAGCCCCCTTCCGCGACGGGCGCCGCGCTCGACGGGCCCGCGATCCTCTCCTGTCCCGCCTTCAGCATGCGCCGGCTGGACCTGCGCGAACCGCTGCGCGTGGAACCGGACGGCACCAGCTTCCTCGCGTTCTTCGCGGCAGCGGGTTGCGTGACGGTGGCCGCTGCGGAGGAACGCCACCACCCCATCACGCTCGTTCCGGGTGCCAGCCTTCTCCTCCCGGCCGCGGCCACCGCGCAAACGTTCACCCCCCGACCCGAAGCAACCTTGTACGTCACCACCCTCTGACACGCCCGCCGGTCCCCTTATGCTCCGATCCTCATACCGCCTCTGCACCGTTTTCGGCATCCCGATCCGTCTGGATGCCTCCCTGATCATTCTCGTGATCATTCTGATGGGTGATTTTCCCAATCCCCTCCACGGCCTGGCGGCCGGAATCGTCCTGCTGCTTTCCGTGACGCTGCATGAACTGGGGCACAGCCTGACCGCCATGGCCTTCGGGTGCCGTGTCCGGGACATCACGCTGATGATGATGGGCGGGTGCGCCACGCTGCTCTCGGTGCCGCGCAAAGCGTGGCAGGAATGGCTCATGGCGGCAGCCGGTCCCGCGGTCAGCCTGGGCCTGGCCCTGGGCGGACTGTTGCTGCCGGGCGCAACCTTCCGCGACGGTCACCTGCTGTTCGCAAGCGGCTGGGACCGCTTTGTCTTCCTGCAGATCGGCGCGCTGAATGCGACGCTGTTTCTCTTCAATCTGTTGCCCGCCTTCCCGATGGATGGCGGACGGATGCTGCGTGCGATCCTGCAGCAATTTTTCATGACGCGCCTGCGCGCCACCTGGATCGCCTCACGCATCGGCCGCTTCCTCGCCCTGCTGCTGGGGCTTTCGGTGCTGTACTCACTGTTCACCGGCCGCTTTGACGGATTCAAGCTGATCCGCCTGCTGATCGCCTACTTCATCTATCAGTCCGCGGAAGGCGAATACCGCATGGTTCTGGCGGAAGAGCGCGCGGCGCGCGCGCCCTCCCCGTTTGACGGCTTCCCCTTCATGGGGGGCCGGGCCTCCGCCACACCGCCGCCGGATGACGGCAAGGCGGTGGTGAGTCCCCCGCCGTATGCGCGGCGCGGCGTGACCCGCGTCGATGTGCGCAAAGAGTGACCGCGGCGCGGGCTGATCAGACCCTGCGTTCCAGCACCATCGCGGTCCGGCAGGGCAGGTAGATGCGGATGGTGTGGCACAACTCCCGGTCGCGCTGTTCGGCGATCAGCGTAAAAGACTGCCCCGCCGCGATCCGGCCCTGGCCCCCGAAACGCTCCTCATCGCTGTCCATCACCCAGTGATAGGAACCGGGGGGCACCAGCACCGCGAAATCGGTGACCGAAGCGTGGGTGTGGAAATTGAAGAGGAAAATCAGCGGCCCCCGTTCGAACACCAGAATCTTCTCCCGGTCGGAAACGAAGAGACGGCGCGGCAGGGTCCCTTCGAGCGCCCGGTACCGCGTGACCTTTTCCAGCATCGCCGCATCAAACTCGCCCAGGCACCAGTAGAGCAGTTCCGGGTTATCGCGCAGCGCCCACTGCCGGCGCGCATACCGGTAGGAGAATCCGTTGCCCTCGCGCGGGAAATCGATCCACTCGGGATGGCCGAACTCATTGCCCATGAAATTGAGATACCCGTGGCCTGCGGTCGCCAGCGTGGCCAACCGGGCCAATTTGTGCAGCGCCACACCGCGTTCCGCCTTGAGATGCCGCATCGAGCGCAGCATGGCGTCATACACCGCCGCGTCGACCAATTGGAAAAAAAGCGTTTTGCCGCCCACCAGCGCCTGATCATGGCTCTCCACGTAGTTGACCGTCCGCTCATCCGCGCGCCGGTTGGTCAGCTCATGCCACAGGTATCCGATGCTCCAATCCTCATCGCGCACATCGCGCACCAGACGGAACCAGCACTCGGGCACCCCCATGGCCATCCGGTAATCAAATCCCGCCCCGTCATCCTCCAGCGGCGCGGCGAGGCCCGGCATGCCGCTCACGTCTTCGGCCACGGTCAGCGCATCCGGCCGCACCTGATGGATCACGCGGTTCGCGAGACGGCAGTAGACCCACGCGTCCTCGTCCACCGTGGCGTCGAAATACTGGCTGTAATCCACGAAATCCACGCCGAGCCCGTGGTGCAGGTACAACATGCTGGTGATCCCGTCAAAGCGGAACCCGTCGAACCGGAACTCGTCCAGCCAGTAACGGCAGTTGGAGAGCAGGAAGTGCAGCACGTCGGTCTTGCCGTAATCGAAACAGCGCGAATCCCACGCCTCGTGCCAGCCGCGCAACCCGTCATGGAAATACTGGTAGGGCGTCCCGTCGAAACGCGATAGCCCCTCGCGCTCGTTTTTGACCGCGTGCGAATGCACAACATCCATGATCACGGCGAGCCCCTCGCCGTGCGCCGCATCCACCAGCGCTTTCAGATCCTCGGGGGTGCCGAAGCGTGAGGAGCAGGCGAAGAAACTGGACACGTGATACCCGAACGAGCCGTAATACGGATGCTCCATCACCGCCATGAGCTGGATCGTATTGTATCCGGCCCGCTTGATCCGCGGCAGAATCCGCTCGCGGAACTCCGTGTAGCCGCCGACCCCCTCCCGCTCCTGCGCCATGCCGACATGCGCCTCGTAGATCAGCGGCACCCGGTCCGGCACCTGAAAGACAGGATTGCGCCAGACGTAGGGCTCCGGGTCCCACACCTGGGCCGCAAACAGCAGGGTCCCGGGATTCTGCACCACCCGGCGCGCGTAAGCCGGAATGCGCTCGCCGCGCCCGCCGTCCCACACCATCTCCAACCGGTAGTGCTGCCCGTGACGCACCGCATCCGGAGCCAGCCGCACCTCCCAGACCTCCCGCCCCGGGATCCGCTGCAGCCGGAAGGGCTCCTGAATCTGCCACTCCGAGAAATCCCCCACCAGCCACAGCGCCGTGGCGTTCGGCGCCCACTCCCGGAAAACCCATCCCGCATCGGTTCGGTGAAGCCCGTAATACTCGTGCGCGCAGGCGAACTCCGCCAGCTTGCCCGGACCTTGGGACAGGGCCGCCTCGCGCCGGTCGGCCAGTCCGGCACGCCGACGGATGATCTCCGCATACGGCAGAAGATACGGGTCATCCAACAGGCGCTGGCGGCGTGGCGTGACCGGCATGTTCGGACCTCCTTGCGGCTGGACGGGCGCGTTACTCGAATGAGCGCACCAGCGGGCGGTTCAGCATCTTCTCATAGATCTCGATATAGGCGCGGGCGCAGGTTTCGTGATTGAACCGCGCCTGGCCCTCGCGCATCACCCGCGCGATGTTCCGCTCGCGCACCTCCGGCGCGCACTTGTGAAACTCCATCGCTTTTTCCATGGCCCAATCGAGACCCCGGCTGTCATAAATCCGGAACACGAAGCCGTTCCCCTGATTCCGCGCGGGGTCCAGATGCTCAACCGTGTCATGCAGCCCGCCCGTGTCATGGACCACCGGCAGCGAGCCGTAAAGCTGCCCCACCATCTGCGGCAGACCGCAGGGCTCAAAGAGCGACGGCACCAGCGTGAAGTCGGACGCGGCGTATCCGAGCTGCGAAAGCCCCTGGTTGAAATCGCACACCGCCAGCCGCCCGTACAGCTCATGGAAGCGCAGGATGTCATGGAACGGCTGCTGAAACACGCCATTCGCCACCAGCGCGACCTGCACGCGCTGCTTCCAGTGGCGCGACATGAAGCGGTAGAGGATGTCCGCCAGCAACTGGGGGCCTTTCTGGGCGGGATCCAGCCGCGACGGCCAGAAGAAGAGCGGCACATCCGGATTCTCCTCCAGCCCCACCTTGTGCTGGAACGCGAGCTTGTTGGCGCGCTTCGCCTCGCGGTGGGTCGCCGCGTCGTACCGCACCTCAATGTGCGGGTCGGTTTCCGGGTTGTCCGACGCGTCCGGCGCGTTCAGAATCCCGACCGCGCATCCGGCGCGGTGTTTGTTGCGGATCTCCCCCCGCAACGCCGTGGGAATGAAATCGTGCCAGCCGTTGACGATCTCCTCCAGAAAAGTCGGGCTTACCGTGTTGATGTAGTGCGAGGCGAACACCCCGCTCGCCTGCATGTCGATCAGGTTGGTGTTGCGCGACTCCTCGTAATTGTACGGCACCCGCGTGTAAAAGAGATTGGCCCAGAATTCCGCGGCGTCGATTCCGGAATCCTCGATCTGCGCCAGGTTCAGGTGGTGCGTGTGGATGTTGTGCACCGTAAAGAGGCAGGGGATCCCCATGCGCCGCGCCGCGCCCGGAATCAGACCGGTCATCCAGTCATTGCAGTGGATCAGATCGGGCTGGACGAAGGGGATGATGTTGTTGAGCACCTCGCGCGTGAAGGCCAGCGCCAGCTTGGGGTTCTCGTTCTGGGCGTTGCTGTAGACGGTGTCGCGGTAGTAAAAGCAGCGGTCCTCCGCGAGATGGATGCGCGAATCCGGCAGGCGGCTCTTGTAGACCCGCAACTCGTCGCTGATCAACTGGCCGACATCAATGTGGAACATGCGCCGGTAATGCGGCAGCGCCACATGCACGTCCGCGCCCAGATCGAACAGCGCCGCCACCAGCGAGGCGGACACGTCCGCCAGGCCCCCCGCCTTGGCGTTGAGTTTACACGCCATGTTGCCCATGCCGGAGGGCAGATAGGTGATTTCCGGCGTCACGACCAGGATCCGGGGCTTCCGGACTTTGGCGGTTGGCGGTTTCTTCTCCTTGGCCATCACATCCTCCTGAACGGGGTCGGGCGGAACACGTGCCGCGGCAGGCTTACCGTTTGACGCCGCCCTTCGTCTCGATCTGCCGGGAAAGCGCCTCCGCTCGGCTCCGGAGCGCCTCCAGGTCCGCTTTCCGGCTCTGAACCGCGGGAAGCTTTTCCACCAGCCTTCGCAACGCCAACTGGGTCATCATCAGTTCGTGCTGCAACTGACGGTACCGCCCGCGCTGCGCCTCCACTTCCGGCGAAGTGAATTGGGGATTGCCCCACGCCTGCTCGAGTTCGGTTTCGATCTGATGCGCGTCCGCCAGGATGGCGGCCCGTTCCGCCATCCATCCGTTCACCTGTTTGCGCTCCGCATCGGACAACGCCGAAAAATCCTGCGCGAACCCCGCCACCCCTCCGCCGATCATGACCGCCAGACAAAAAAAAGTGACTTTCAAACCCTGTTTCATCCCCTGCCCCGCTTTCTGTCCGTATTCAGAAAACCGCCAGCAGTATACGCAACGGGACACCTTTTGGCAACAACCAGAACGCGCGGGCCGCGCCGCAAAAAAACTGAAAAAACGCGCTTGCGCACCTCTTTTTTTTCTGTTACATTTCTCCTGCTGTTCGAGAACAGTTTGTTGTTACGAGGCTGTTTCTCCATGTGTACTCCTATGTATCCCCCCAAGACCGGCTTGCAAAAGCCGGTCTTCTACTTCATGCGCCGGCCTCGCGCCGGAAAGGATGGACCATGCATTCTGCCCCGCGGCGTTGGCTTTGCAACATGAAGCTCCTGCCTTGACCCCAGAACTCCTAGCCCCCGCAGGCGGGTTCGAGGCCGCGTGCGCCGCCTTCCAATATGGCGCGGACGCGGTGTATCTCGGCCTGCCGCGCTTCTCCGCCCGCGCGGATGCGGAGCACCTCACCCCGGACCGTCTGCGCCTGCTGAAGGCCTACGCGCAGAGCTTCACTCCCGCCAAACGGGTGTACGTCACCTTCAACACCCTGTTGACTGAACCGGAGTGGGAGCCGGCGCTCGACCTGCTGGCTTCCCTGGACGAGCTGGCGCCGGACGGCGTGATCGTGCAGGATCTGGGGGTGGCCCGGCTGATCCGCGACCACTTTCCCCGGCTGGCCCTCCATGCCAGCACGCAATTGGCGACGCACAATCTGGAGGGAGCGCTCGCGCTCCGGGAGCTCGGATTCACCCGCGTGGTGCTGGCGCGCGAGCTGACCCTGGACGAAATCCGCCGCATCACGCGGGAAAGCGGCGTGGAAACCGAGGTCTTCCTTCACGGCGCGCTCTGTTACAGTTACAGTGGACTTTGCCTCTTCTCCTCCCTCGCCACCGGACGGAGCGGCAACCGCGGCCGGTGCGCCTACTGCTGCCGCGAACCCTTCACGGCTGCGGATGCCGCGCCCGACGAAGCCGCGCCGCATTTCCCCTTCTCGATGCGTGACCTGTGCCTCGCGCCGCTGCTTGACGAAGTGACGGGCACCGGCGCGCACGCGCTGAAGATCGAGGGCCGCATGAAGAGCCCGCTCTATGTGGCCTGCGTCACCGATTACTACCGCCGCAAGCTGGACGGCACCCTGTCGCCCGGGGAAGAGCGCGAACGGCTCCAGGATCTCCAGACGATCTTCAGCCGTCCCGGAACCACACTCTATAGCCGGGACTCCCGCGCGCATCCCGATACGGTCATCGACCCGCTGGCCGTCGGCCACCGCGGCGCGCTGATCGGAGAGGCCGAGGCCGTGATCCGCGACCGGGACGGCACACGGTGGCTCCGTTTCCGTTCCAACCGCGCCCTGGAAAAACACGACGGCCTGCAGCTCGAACTCGCCGGCGGGGGCCGGCCCCTCGGTTTCGCGGTCATGCGCCTGCGTCCGTCCGGAACGCGGCGTCCGGTCCTCTCGCTGGCAGCGGGCGAGCGCGTCGAGGTGGCGCTGCCGGAGGGCGCGATCCCACCCGTCCCGTGCGGTACGCCGGTGTTCTGCTCCGCCTCGCAGGCGGTCCGGCGCCGGTACGGGATCCAGAGCGTGCGCGAGTCCGGCCTCACCACCGGGCGCCCCGTGGATTTTGAGGTGCGGCTCTCTCCCGAGGGGATTGCCGTGCTGGCCTCGGCCGCCTGCGAACCCCCTGACCGGGTCACAGCCGAAACGCAAATCGCCCTGCCCCTTTCCCCTTCGCGCCAACCCGAGCAAAGCCTGTCCGCCGTTCAAAAAGCCTTTGGCCGCCTCGGCGACCCCGCGTGGCGCCCGGGCACCCTCACCTTCCGAGATCCGGCCGGGTGTTACGCGCCCCTCTCGCAACTCAACGCGTGCCGGCGCGACGCGCTCGCCCGTCTCAACGAGGCGTGGGCCCGACACGCCGCCGCACGCCGCGAGGCGATCACGCGGATATGGCAGCCCCAACCCACCCCCCCGCCCACCTGTCCTGAAGCCGCGCCCGACGCGCAGTGGACCCTGAAATGCCGCGCCGACGCGCAACCGCTGCCTGCCGCGGCGCTGTCGGGCCTCGCAACCCTGGTCCTGCGGATCGGCCACGCTTCCTCCGATACGCTGACGCGACAGTTGGCGGCGTGGCGCGAGACCGCCCCTTCGCTCGTGCTGTGCCCCGCGTTGCCGGTCATCACGCGCGCGGGCGATGCCGCGGGAACGCGCGAAGCCCTCCGCGTCCTCGCGCGGGAGGGATGGGACCGCTGGGAGTGCGCGGATCTCTCCGGCTGGCGGATGCTGCGGGAGGAAGGGCTCACGCCGCACTCCGCCGACTGGAGCCTGTATGCCCTGAACCGGGCCGCCTGCGCGGAATGTGCCCGCCTCGGCTTCGAGGCGCATGTGCTTTCCCCGGAGATAAGCCTGGACAACATTCGCGCACTCTGCCGGATTCCGGCCGCCGCGGGTCCCGTGCCCGTGGCCGAAATGCCGGTGTACCAGCACACCCCGCTGTTCCTCTCCGAGACCGCTCCCCTGATCGGCGGACGCCTGCCCTCCGCTGAAGAGTGTGCGCGGGGAATCCGGATCGCCAACCGGCGCGGCCACACCTTCACCGTTCTTTCCCGGGACCGCCTGTGGGTCACGGTCGCGGACGAGCCCTACTGCCTGGCCGACCGGCTGCCGGAACTGCGCGCCGCCGGCCTGAGCCGTTTCCGGATCGATCTCTCCTGGTCACCGGAAACAAGCGATGCGGAGCGAACGGTCCGGAACGTGATGTCCGGAAAGCTGCCGCAAAGCCACGTTCTGCGAGGAAATCTCGACCGCGGACTCGCCTGAGCCGGCGGGAACCCTTCAACGGATTTCAAACACCGTGCCGTCCGGAGGAACCGGTGGCGGCGCGGAGATCCCCGACCCGCGCACATCATCCACGTACCACCCCGCACTGGCCGTGCTGCTGTCCGTTCCCAAACGCCAGCGCACGCGCAGCCGGTGGCCCGCGTACCGGACCGTATCGGTCAGGGACAGCGTGACCGGGACAAACCCCCCGCTTGCGCCCACCCAGGCGGAACGCCCTTTCAGCGGGTTCAGCGAATTGGGCGCGCCGTTGCCCGCCACTGTCCCGGTATATCCGTTCCGGGAGAACACAACCCCCGAACCGTCAGCCGTCACGTCATACCAGGCGCCATCATCCAGCGAAAACTCCAACACGCCCGCGTCATTGGCGGTAAAGGAGAAATCGTGCCAGAAACTCACCTGCAGCGCCGTTTGATCCAACGGGATCTCAAACGAAGGGGAAACCAGACTCGTGTCGGACCGTGTGGCGACACCCGGCGAAAAGACGGATCGAGACGGGGAGACGCTCTTATCCGTCGTGAGCGCCCACTGACTGGTCCCCAGTGTCGACAGAAACGACCAGCCGCCGGCCTGGAGGTCGTTGGTTTCGAATGTTTCGCTCCAAAACGGTTCCGGCACCGCGAAAGCGTTATGCAACGTCGCCTGTCTGCCGTCCGGATTGGTCAGCGTGAGGTTCCACCAGCCGGCGGCCATGCCCTCCGTATTGATGCGCGCGCGGACCTCATCCCCCAACACCTCCATATTCATCGCCATGACATCCGGTTGCCCTAACCGCCGCAGGCGCGCCGTGGCCCCCAACAGGAAATGATCCCCCGCAAAGGTGAACGGCACCTCCCCCTCTCCCGACCCCGGCGAGGAGGACAACAAAACCGGTCCCGGCGCCTGCTGCTCCGGAATCATCCCGCTCACGACCAGGGAAAAAGGCTGCTTCCCGTTTGCGAGGGAGCCCGCAAACGTGACACGGACCGTATACTCCCCCGCGGCAACCGGCGTTGCGATCACGACCTGCTCGACATTATCCGTGTTATTCGAACCGGTTGTCGCGGGAGCGCCACAGGAGGCCGTGCTCCAGTTGCCCACAAACGGCATGACCCAGGGCTCGTACACGCTGCCGTCCGGACCGGTCACCCGCAGGTCGAGGTTATTGACCAGGCGGGGCGTTCGCGCGTCACCCGTCACGGTCGCCGTGCCGGGCGGATCAATCCAGCAGAGCGTCGCTCGAATCGGACTCGCCCCGTCCCATGTGAATCCGAAGCTGACCGCATTCCGATTGGTGCTCACGCGGCTTTCGACCACCCGCCGCGTACCGGCCTGCGCACGGTAGTCGCGCAGCAGATCCGCCGCCGCCCTGCCGTTGAGCAGTCCCCATCCGTAAACATAGTCCGGGCCGGGATTTCCCCGGTCATCCGCCGTGTGGATCAGCAGCGCCTTGAGTGTGCTCGCGCGCATGACCTGATTACTGAAGAGATTCGCGAAGAGCTGGACAAGTTGCTGCGCCGTGCCGGCCGCATTCGGGCTGGCCATACTCGTCCCGCTCCCGTAACTGTACAAGGCATCCCCCGCATACGAAGTTGACTTCAAGTAATCCCCGTTGGCCACCAGATCCGGTTTGATGCGCCCGTCGTCCGTCGGCCCCCATGAGGAAAAAACCGTCATGTTCGCGTTGGCGACACTCCGCGTGCCCCAACTGACGGCGTCGGTGACGGCGCCGACCGTCAAGACGTTTTTCGCCAGGGCATTGTAACCGAGCGTGTCATACCCGCTCCGATAGACGTGATCGGCGGGCGGATGCAGAGACGCGTCATAGGTGACGGGGGTGCCGCCGGGGGAGAGCGCCACCGTATCGCCGTTCACCGGGTTTTCCGAGGGACCGCGATCATTCCCGGCCGCCCAGAAGATCAGATAATACGGCAGGCCGAATGCCAGGTCGTCCACATCGCGGGCATAGGTGTTGTACTTGCCGAAATCGTCTTCGACCCCGGATGCCGTGGTTCCGGACCCGTACCAGGTGAATTTCGGATTCTCGGTATAGGCCCAGCCCGCGCTCATCCCATAACTGTGATTTGAAATCTCGATCATTCCCGCTTCGCCGGGATAGGCCGCGCCGCGCGCGGTCATCTCGCTCAGATCGCTATTCCAATCGTAACTGTCCACAAACACGGCCGGAGCCATCCCCTTCGCGGCGATGTCGATCCCTGCGGCAGAGATCGTGCCGGCCACATGCGTCGAGTGATCGTACAAAACCGCCGCACCGTCGCGGGAAACCACCCGTCCCCCGAATTCCCTGTGGGTGGTGCGGGCGGAACAGGCGTCCCACACGCCGACCGTACCCCCGGCCCCGTCCGCATGATACGGAGCGAGACGCAGAACATCGGCCCCTGTGGAAATCGCGGCGTTCGCATTCAGCGTCATGCGGTATAGCGGCGTCTCCCCTTCGAGCGCCGTCAGTTCCCACGCGCCACCGTTCGGACGCTGCCCCCGCACCGGGATCCCGAAGGAACGCGCGAACGCTTCAGCCGTTTCGCGCCGCGTCTGTTCGACGCGCGCCCGCTCCTCCACCTTGTTCCGCCTGACTACCGGATTGCCCAGATCCTCCGCATCCGCCACAACCGCGGCAATCTGCTGTGCGGCCACCGGACCGGACAGGGAGGCCAGAGCCGTTATCCACAACCAAACGGTTTTCATAAATGCCTCCTCTCTTCAGTGCGGGTATTTTACCCCTCTTGCCGCAATCTGCAAAGCCGGGAAAAAACCGTCATCAGGAAAACGGGGGCATCCCCGTTTGCCTGACTGAGGCCCAACGACTGACCCGAAAAAGAGTAGGCCGCGAACAGAGGAAAAGACGTTTACGGATAAATTCGGACGTGCAGCACCCGGTTGGAGACAACGCTTTGGATGCGGCTGTTCTGCTCCGCCTCGCACGGGATGCGGATGCGCCGCATGAGCGTCTGGCCGGTTCCGGAATCGGTCATGGCGAGTGTGAGCAGGCTCCCGGACGAGGTGACCCGCACGCTGTCGCGGTCGACACACGAGGGCAGGGAGAAGAGAATCTCATAGGCCTGCCCGTTCTCCCGCATGTCCAGGGCCGGGCTCGCGGGAAGCCGGTCCCAATCCGAGGCCGCCATCGACTGCGCGATCGCGTCCAGCCGTTGACGCCCCGCAGAAACCCGCAGACCCTCGACCACGCGGGACTTGGGCGGGCGAACCCGTTCGACCGCACCCGTGCCGCCCGAATTCTCTTGGGTTCCGTCCGTCCCCGGACGCACACGGGAACGGTTCTGGAAGGCAACCGTGACCAACAATCCCAAAACGGCCGCCAACAAAAAATAGTCCAACGCCGCCCAGGCCCTTCCGATGAACTCCGCATTCCGCATGACCAATCCCCAGTAAAGTCCGCCTATGAATCAGCAATTCATGTGCCACACCACCGAAAACACGTAAAAAACGCAGCCATTCTCAATATGGTATTTTCCCGAAATCGCTATCGGGACCGAAATCGATGAAATGCGCCGGGATTCGATATCGATCCCGATAGCGATTTCGACTGTGCCCCTATGCAAAATTAGAATTGCTGGTAAACCCCGTTTTGTTAATCCCGCAATGGGATGGGGTTACCTTCTCCATTCGCGACAACACCCAAAACGCGACATCCTGACACGCATCAACGTGCCAGAATGTCGCATTCATCTTG